>NZ_JAWXXJ010000028.1:0-42209 GCF_034335085.1 Acutalibacter caecimuris
CCCAAATCCCATCCCCAACCCCTCACAGCCCCTCCCACCCCATTATTCCATCAACCGTTCAATTAATATCTACCCCCTACCTGCTCAATACCCCCCGCATACCTGCCCCATATCTGCCCAATACCCGGCTGATACCTGCCCAATACCCGGCCCATAACCGGCCAAAAAACGGCAGTCCCCCATCTTTTTGGGGGACTGCCGTCCTGTTTTCCTTCCCTGTTCCCGTTACTATCTGTCTGCCGTGGCAGGCAGCCTCAGCCCCGCAGCCGTACCGGCCGCAGCACCTCATAGCCAATGCCCTCCGGGTAATGGCGCTGGTAGCACTGGCACTGGTCCTCGTTCCACTCAAAGCGACCCGCCGTATATGCGGCGGTACTAATACCGCTGGGGTCCGGCTGTTCGTTGCGCAGGTCATAGTGCCAGGCCAGCTCCTCCACCCTGGCCATCACCGCGCCGTTATCCTCCATATAGTCAAAAGGCGGGTGGTAAAACACAAGATAGTAGCTTCCGGGGAAGGCTTTCACCTCAAAGCCCTCCGGCACCGGGCCTTCGTAGCCCTCCGGTACCCCAAAGCCGTAGAAGTACCGGCGCTGGCCGTCCACATAGTGCCATCCCGCGGTATGGGCCGTCACCACCGGGTGGCTCTTATCCCGCATACTCTCGATGATCCCGCAAACCTGGTCACAGTCATGGTGCGCCCAGTAGTCCCCATAGCCGGTGGCCTCCTTGTCCCAAATGCCAATGTACTTGTGCGCGGGGATGTACTCTACCCGCACCCTTGCCTCTCTCAGTTGTTCCCTGCTCATGGCACTGCCTCCTTCTTGATCTCCGCTCCGCATCGCGGCATATTGCCAGGGGTGGAACACGTCCTTGCCCATAAACAGCGGGATCGGCCGGGGGCTCCGGCGGTAGGCGGCGGGTGTACAGCCGTAGGCCTCCCGGAAGGCCCTGGTAAAGGCCTCCTGGCTGGAAAAGCCCCAATCCAGGGCAATATCCAGGATGCGCCGGCGGCTGGCCCGCATTTCCACCGCTGCCTGGCTCAACCGCCGCCGGGCGGCGTAGCTTTTCATTGTGCAACCGCATACCCGGTGGAATAAAGTTGAGCAATACCAAGGCGAATACCCGATCTGCCGGGACATTTCCAGCAGTTGGGGCTCCTCCCGCAGGTTCTCCTCTACCCAGTCGATCATCCGCTGTACAGATGCATTCCAATGGTACAAGTCCATCCCCCCTGACAGGTATTAGGGTAGCATAAGGGGCCTATAAAAAGCTTGATGTCAGTTGCACAATCGTTCTTAGGCTTTCCGCCCGCCCAGCCGGCCCATGCGCACAAAGTACGCCGCTACCAGCAGCACGGCCGCCCCGGTCCAGGCGCCCACCTCGGCAAAGTAAATGCCGTCCTGGCCAATGGCCAGGGGCAGCAGCAGGGCAATGCCAATGCGCATGACCATCTCCATAAACCCGGAGGCCATGGGCACCACCGTATCCCCCAGCCCCATCAGCGCCGAGCGGTAGATGTGCAGCATATACAGGACCGGCAGGCACAGGCTCATAACCGCCAGGTAGCGGTAAGCAATGTCCATAGAGGCCGCCACCTCCTCCGGTGTGCCGGAGATAAACAGCCCCAAAATCCCCCTGCCAAACACCAGCATAGCCGCCGCAATCACCGCTGAAGTCAACAGGGCGATAACCGCCGCAGAGCGCATACCCGACTTTATGCGCTTGGTAAGCCCGCCTCCCAGGTTCTGCCCCACAAAGGAGGTAACAGCATACCCATATGATGTGGCTGCGATCTCCAGCAGCCCATACAGCTTGTTGGTAGCGGTGAACCCGGCAATAAACAGCATCCCGAACCGGTTCACCACGGCCTGCACCACCATGCCCCCTACCGAGATAATGGCGTTTTGCAGCGCCACCGGGAAACCCAGCCGCAGCAGATGGGCAGCCATCCCGCGGGAGGGCCGCAGATCTCCGGGCTGTAGCTGGATCACCGTGATCTTCCTGATATTCCCCATACAGTACACCGTAGAAATCCCCTGGGCGATCAGCGTGGCCGCAGCCGCCCCCGCAATGCCCCAGTGGAACCCCATTACAAACAGCAAATCCAGGGCAATATTTACCACCGTGGCCACTACCACCGCATACAGGGGGGTTTTGCTATCTCCCAGCGCCCGCAGGATAGACGCCAACAGGTTATAGGCCGTTATCACCGGTATGCCGCCGAATATAATGCGCAGGTACAGCACCGAGTCCCCGATAATGCCGTCAGGGGTATTGAGCAGGCGCAACACAGGGACCGTCAGTAGCTGGCTGGCCGTCAGCATAACCACAGCCGCCACCGCGCACAAGGTTGCCGCCGCCCCCACAGACTGGGACAGCCGCCGGTAATCCTTCGCCCCAAAATACTGGGCCATCAGGATGGAAAACCCCTGGGCAAAGCCCTGCATCACACTGAGCACCAGCCAGTTGAGCCAGTCTGCCGCGCCAATGGCCGCCAGTGCCTGCACCCCCACTACTTGCCCCACTACCGCGGTATCCACTACCGTATATAGTTGCTGGAACATATTGCCCAACATCAGGGGCAGGGCAAAGGTCAGCAGTAGCCTCATGGGGCTGCCCTGTGTCATATTCCTGATACGCTCCGCCATAAAATCCCCTTTCCCGGCGGGCAAGGTAGCCCGCCGCTTTCCTGTAAGCCTCTCCTAATACAGCGCCTTTGGGCTGAAGCCGGCGTATTTCTACCGCTAAAAAGGCAGCCCTGCACCTCCGTTCCCACCAGCCCTTGCCTTACCACAGTTCCACACCAAAGGCCAGCGCGGCCTGCTGCCAATAAACCTCCGGTACCTGGGGCCAGGGGGCCTGTAGGCCGGTTTCCTGGCGGTAGAGTTCCGCCGCATAGCTGGGCACAGCGCCACAGGGATCCGCGCCGGTGAGCACATTGTACCGTAGCAGGGCGGACCACACCGGGGCCCGCTGGTTCAGGCCCGACGCCGTCAAATCATCCAAAGCCCCCTGCCAGTCATAGGGCACCGGCAAAAACTCCGGGACCCAGCGCCCTTCCCGCAGGTGCAGGAAAAGCATCTCCCCCTGTTTCGCCAGGGGCGTAGTTTCCACCCGGCCGGGCCGGGCACGGCAGTAGATCGGGTTCCCCACCGACCCGGCGCATATCACCCGCCGCCCCTGCCAGCAAAAGCTGATCCGCCGGTGGTTGTGGCCTTTCAGCAACAGGCCGGCGGGCAGGTTTTCCAGTTCCTGCCCGCCCTCCCGCATGGTACCCCGCACCTCTGTGGGGGAACCGTGGCAAATGGCGATGGGCGGCATCCCTTTTGGCCTCCATACATCGTAAATGGGCAGGCTCTCAAACCAGTCGATATCTTCCCCGGCCAGGTTCTCGTAACAGTGCAAAAGGGCCCCCTGGGCCGAGCCGTCCCGCCAGCCGGCGGGCTTTTTGCGGTAGGCGATCATGTACTCCTCCCGGTTCCCCCGCACAAACAGGCAGGGGTGCCGCCGGGCCGCCTCCCGCAACAGGGCCAGCACCCGCTGGGGGTAAGGGTGGTCGGTAACGTAATCCCCCAAAAACAGATATTGCCCCGCAGCTTTGGCCTCTGCCATGGCCAGGCAGGCCGCCAGGGCCCGGTAATTGCCGTGGACATCGGCAAAAACAGCCACCGTAAACGCAGACATGGAACCAGCTCCTTTCACCGGGCGTATGCGGGCCCGTTTTTTGCCGTGAATACCCAGGCCCCTATGGCCACCGCCACCGCCAGGTTCAGGGAGTCCACCTCCGGGCTCTGGGCGATGAACAGGCTTTTGCCGTACCGGGCAAATTCCGGGGGCAGGCCCGTGGCCTCGTTGCCGAAAACCAGGGTATACCGGGGGGCTGCCGGGCAGCTTTCCGGGGTAAGCACCGTACCCCCGCCCAACATAAAGGGGAAGATCGCCCGCCCTTCCCCATAGGCGGACAGGTATTGTTCAAAACCGGCGAACGTTTCCACCTCCAGCCGGAAGGCCGCACCCATGGACGCCCGCAGGGCCTTGGGATGCCAGGGGTCGGCCCCACCACCCACCAGCGCCAGGTCTTTGAGGCCAAAGCCCAGCAAAGTGCGCTCTATGGTGCCCAGGTTGCCCATATCGCCCGGATGCACCAGCGCTACATGGGGGGCGCCCTGCCGCAGCTTGCCGGGATATTTGGCAAACTGGGCAGCGGCGTAGCAAATCTCCTTTTGGGAAATACGCGCAAGGGCCCGGGTAGAGCACAAGCAGGGCACGCCCAGTTCCTCGCACCGGGCGGTAAGCTTGTCCCGTCCGGTAAAATCCTCATGATAATACACTGCCTGCACCTGTCCGGGCCGGGCAGCCAGCAGCTCAAAAGTCGGGAAGGGCCCCAGCGCGTACGAGTGGGGGAATTCCTTCTTATATTTTTTAGGGAGGTCTGGCATATTCGGCAACTCCTTTCCTAAGGTATTCCGTTAAGCGGTGCCCCTTGGCCCTAGAGTCTGTTTTAAAACCGGAGAAATGCCGGATTTTTGTCCAAAAACGAGGGCTTTCAAGGGAAAAACCGCAAGAAAGGCTTGCAGCCAGAAAGGCTTGCAGCCTTTCGAGGATTTTTGACACAGAAAGCACCGTTTTGGGGCAAAATAGACGGCGTTTCGGAGTTTTAAAGCAGACTCTAATGCCGCGGCGCATATCCCCCGCGCGGTTGGGGGCGCTGCTTGGCGGGCCGCGGCATAACGCCAGGCAGTACAAGCAACACCAGCCCGGCCAGGAAAACCACCACGATCCCTGGCAAGCTGCGCAAAAATGCCGCTGCCTGCCCACAGCCGGGCAAATACGCGCCAGATATCCCCACTACGGCCTGGGGGTCTACAAAGCCGCTGTCCTCCGCGCCGTCGCTTTTCAAAATGAACTGCCCTTCTGAGGTGCCGATGATCCTGCGCAGCGCAAGCCCTTCCTCTGTGCGTACCAGCACCGCCTGGCCGGGTTCCCCGGCACGGCCCATCTCCACCAGCAGCAGGTCCCCTTCGGCATAGGCCGGCTCCATGGCCATGTCCTCCACCGTCCAAAAGGCCCAGCCCCCCAGTTGGGGCGGGGTATGCCCCTCCACGGTTTCGCCCACATATAGCCGGATATTCAGCCCCAACAGCAGTACCCATACCAGCGCCAAAATCCCCCGCAGTAGGTGGATCAAAGCTTTCATAAACGCCCCTCCTCATTTGCCAGCAAAAATCTGGCCACACCATCCTCCCCATTGCTGCCGATGACCCCGGTAGCCGCCGCTTTCACCGGCTCCATCGCGTTGGCTACCGCATAGCTTTCGTCCGCCACGGCGAACAGCGGCAGGTCATTCATGGCGTCCCCAAAGGCCACCAGCCTGTCACAGCCCAGTTCTTCCTTCAGCCGCAGGGCCGCCTGGGCTTTCGTGGCCCCCTGGGCTGTCAGTTCCAACCAGTATTCCGTGCGGTAAAGCTCCTGCTGAAAGGTGCCGTTGAGCCAGCCGAGCCCGCCCAGCCGCTCCCAAAGGGGCGCCAGCGGCCCCTGGCCGTCAATAAAGGTAAAATAATAGGTTTCCCCCTGGAAAAGCTCTGCCGGGTCCGTTACCGGCAGCAGGCGGGGGTCATCCCTACGGGTTTGCAGGTAGTGCTCCATACCCGGATGCCTGGGCCTGCCGGGCTCTGCCATATACATCACCTGTTCCCGGCCCTCCAGCACGGCGTATACAAGTGGCCAAATATCCTGTTCCCGCGCGGCGGCCAGTATCTCCGCCCGCTGGCCCGGCGTAAAAAACTGCCCGTCCCGCCGGGCCCCGGTGGCCCCTTCTACCAAAAACGCCCCGTTGTGCACGATCCAAGGCAGGCCGGGGGAAAGCCCCGCTGCCACCTTATGGGCAGAATGCCACGAACGGGCCGTGGCAAAAGTAAACCGCATCCCCCGGCCTATCAGCCGGTTCAGCGTTTCGGCTGTAAAGGGCGGCAAGCGGTCGTCCCGGCCCAGCAAAGTGCCGTCTAAGTCGCTGATATACAGTGTTTTCACAGGGTTCCCCTCTTTCCCGGCCCGCAGCAGGGCGCAAGGCCAATATCTTCTCCATTCTACCATGAGTTTGCAAATATTTCCACATGAAAACCAACAAATCACAATAAATTTTGCAAGAACGGGGCAGAATATTTCATCGCCCGCCCGCTTATAAATAAAACAGGCAAAAACCAGGACAGGGGGCGGGCTTATGGGCAGGCAGAAGGGAAAACGGCTCTACATCCTGCTAAAGCTGGACTGGCGGGCTATTCTGGGCCTGGTGGCGCTGGCCGTGGGCGCCGCTGTAGCGGTAACCGCCAGCGCTATGGCTGTGGAAGGGGTCGATATCCCCGTTGTGATGTACCACGCCCTGTTAAAGGACGAGGCCCGCCACGGCCAGTATGTCATATCCCCGGCTGAATTTGAGAGTGACCTGCAATACCTGAAAAAGCACGGCTACACCACCATCCTGATGGAAGACCTGATCGCCTACACAAAGGGGGGCGAACTGCCGGAAAAGCCCATCCTGCTCACCTTTGACGACGGGTACTATAACAACTATCTCTATGCCTTTTCCATTGCCCGGCAGTATAGCTGCAAGTTCGTTATCTCCCCCATTGGCCGCTGGGCCGATACCTACAGCGAAACCGGGGAAACCAACGCCTACTATACCCATGCCACCTGGGCACAACTGAAGGAAATGGCCGATTCCGGCCTGGTCGAGGTGCAGAACCACAGCTATAACCTGCACGAAAAGCGCGGCGGCGCCCAGGGCGTGCAAAAACGCCCCGGCGAAGAGGAAACAGCCTATCAGGCCCGTATTTCGGCAGATATCCTGAAAGCGCAAAACACCTTTGAAGAGCACCTGGGCCGCCGCCCCAGCACCTTTGTGTACCCCTTTGGCGCGGTCAGCGAGAGCACGGGGGAGGTGGTCAGGGGGCTGGGTTTCCAGGCTACGCTGATCTGCCGGGAAAAGCTAAACCACATCACCAGGGACGGGCAGTCGCTGTACGGCCTAGGCCGGTACCTGCGCCCGTCGGGGATGAGCAGCGCGGCCTTCTTCGAGCAACGGATGGGCCTGCAATAAGCCTGCCCGTTCCCTTCCACCCTATCATTTGTACGGAGGTTCCCATGCCAAAACTATATCTAAAACCCTCCTCCCGCCCCTCCCCCTACCCCAACGGCGGCGACGAGGCATATTGGATGCACAAGCTGGCGGCCGCCATGAAAAAGGAACTGGCCGGCCACGGTATAGACTGTGTACTGGGCGGCAGCCCGCCCCCCGGCTGCGGGCTGTGGCTATACCTGTCCAGCCACGCCGCCCCCGCGGAGATGCAGGCCAGGATCAAAGGCGCGGGCCTGTCCTACTACGCCTACAGCCCCTCCGCCAAACAGGCCGCCGGGATTTTCACGGCAGCCCTTCAGGCAATCTACCCCCAACCTGAACTGGTTGAGGCCGCGCCTACCCCCGCCCGCGAGGAACTACGGGACGCAAAGGCCCCTGCCCTGTTGATCCAACTGGGCTACCATGACAACCCCCAGGACGAGGCCTGGCTCACCAGCAGCATCCTCCCCATTGCGGTTGGCCTAGCCAAAGCCGCCGCGGGTTTCCTGTATGCCGATGCAGGCGTTTGACCAGGCGCTGGAGGCCCTGTGCACCTGCCTGTTTGGCTGGCACGTGCTGGGGGCAATTTTGGCCGCAGGTGCTTACTTTTCGTACCAAAGCTGCTTTTACCAGCTATTGCACGCGGGCCGCTGGCTAAAGGCCGCTCTGGGCGGCAGCCGCCAGGCCGGGCAGGGGGTATCGGGTTTCCAGGCCCTTACCGCCGCGCTGGCCGGATCCATCGGCACGGGGAACATTGTTGGGGTTGCGGCCGCTATTACCGCCGGGGGGCCGGGGGCGCTTTTCTGGATGTGCGCCTCGGCCACGTTGGGCATGATGACGGTGTTTGCAGAGAATTACTTTGCCGCCCTATACCGTTGCCGAGGCGGCAAACGCCGCCCAAATACCGCAGGCCCCCTGCATTACATAGAGAAAGCCGGGCGTTTTGGGGGCGCCCTGGCTGCCATTTACGCTGCCGGCTGCTGCCTGTCGTCTTTAGGCATGGGCAATATGGCGCAGACCCACGCCCTTGCGGCGGCCTGTAGCAGCCTGGGCTTACCGGCGCCCCTGGCCGCTGCCGGCGCCGGGCTGTTGGTATTTTTTGTGGCCAGGGGCGGGCTGGGCTTTGCGATCAAAATCACCGAAAAGCTGGTGCCCGCCATGACCTTCCTGTTTTTGGGGGCATCGCTGGGGGTCCTGTTCGTCTACCGGGCCAACCTGCCCGGCGCCATCAGCAGCATATTCGAAAGCGCGTTTTCCCTTCGGGCCGGGGCGGGTGGCGTAGCGGGTATGTTTATTGCCATGCGCACCGGCGTAGCCCGTGGCGTGTTTACCAATGAGGCCGGGCTGGGCAGCGCCGCCTTTGCCTACGAGGGCGTAAAAGGCCGCTCTCTGGAGGAATTGGGCTGCCTGGGCATTTTTCAGGTATTTGCCGACACCATCGTAATGTGCACCGTTACCGGCCTGTGCATCTTATGCAGCCGCCCCCCCGCGCTGGAAGGCGCTGCGCTGACCTTTTACGCCTACCGCTCCGCCCTTGGCAGTTGGGGCGGCGGGGCCGTATCCCTTTGTACCGCCCTGTTTGCGCTGGCAACCGTCGTCGCCTGGTGCTGTTATGGCCGTGAGGCATTGCTATACCTTACCCGCGGCCGGTACCAGTGGGCCTACCCGCTGGCCGCCGCCCTGGCCGCCGTTATAGGCTGTGTTGCCCCGTTGCAGGTGGTGTTTCAATTGGGGGACGCCTTCAACGGCCTGATGGCAATTCCCAACCTGATTGCCCTGGGATGGGCCGTTAAGGCCATGGCAGGCCCGCCCCACAGTTTTTTCGCCGAAAATTCCAAAAAGGGCTAGTATTTTACCGCAAACTGTGTTAAAATAAATCAATTAAACTATCTCCCTCCTGCCGCTGTTATGCCCCCATTTTGCGGGAAACAGCCCCAGGAGCCATTCCCACATAAACTGAAAGGGGAAATCAACATGAAACTGATCCTGGCCATTGTGAGCAATGACGACAGCGGGGCCGTGTCCTCCGCTTTGACCCGCGAGGGCTTTTCAGTTACAAAACTGGCTACCACCGGCGGCTTTCTCATGGCCGGCAACACCACCTTTATTTCCGGCGTAGAGGACGAAAAGGTAGACGAAGTTATCGGCATTATTTCCAAATACAGCAGCCGCCGCACCCAGATCGTCCCCCATTCCTCCACGATGGAGGTGGGTATGTACTCCTCTTTCCCCGTTGAGGTAACGGTGGGTGGTTCCACCATCTTTGTGCTAAATGTAGACCGGTTCGAGAAGGTATAAGGGCGGCATGGAATTCCCCGGTTTTCTGGGCAACGAGCCTGTTAAGGAGGCCCTTTCCGCCGCTTTTGCCTCCGGGCGTTTTCCCCACGCGGTCATTTTACAGGGCGAGGCCGGCACGGGCCGGCACACCTTTGCCCGGCTGCTGGCCCAGGCTTTGGTCTGCCACCGGCCGGGGGAGGCCCCTTGCGGCCAGTGCCCCGGCTGCATCCGGGCCCAGGCGGGCTCTCACCCGGACATACACCTGGTGGCAAACGAAAACCCCGCCGACAGGGCCAAACCCCTGCGGGTAGAAACTATACGCAAACTGGCCGAGCAGGCCAGCCGGGCCCCGGTAGAAGGGGAGCGGAATGTTTTTATTTTGGAGTTGCAGGAGCAGACCACCGCCATCGTACAAAACAAGCTGCTCAAACTTATTGAAGAGCCTCCCCAGGGGGTCATCTTCCTGATGGTGTGCATAAACGCCCAGTCCCTTCTGCCCACCATCCGTTCCCGTTCCCAGATATACACCTTGCAGCCCCCACCAGAGGAGGAGGCTGCAAGGTGGCTGGCCCACCGGCAACCTGTCACACAGGAGCAGGCGCAGGCCCTGGCCGCCCTTTGCGGCGGGAACCTGGGCCGTATGCAGGCGGGGTTGGCAGCGGATAGCGGCGTGGGACAGGCTATGCAGATCGCGATAGAATTGGCCGGGGCTATCCTGGCCCCAGGGGGGGACCCTATGCTCAAGGCAGCCGTCCCGCTGCCGGGAAAGCCCGCGCTTTTCCGGCAGGTGCTGGCCAAACTGGAACTACTCTTCCGGGACGCCTGCCTGCTACGCTGTGGCGGCACGGGAACCCTGAGCGGCGCGCCGGAAACCGCCCGCCGCCTAAGCAGCCAGCCCCTTGCCCGGCTGACGCGCCTGGCCGCGCTGATGGAGGTATACCGTCAGCGGCTGGAGCGCAACGCCAACCCCCAACTGCTTGTCACCTGTTTTTGCGCCGACCTGCGGCTGGGGTAAACCGGGTGGCTGCGTCATCGCGCCCCTTAAAACAAACGTCAGGCAAAGAGAAGGGGCGTATCTTTATGCCCCCTCATGGTGTATAAGCCTTATAGAATCGGGCCTATACGCCGGCAGGATATCAGCAACCAGACAGGAGAAAAAGCATGGCAGAAGTGATCGGTGTACGGTTCAAAAGCACAGGTAAGGTATATTATTTTGACCCCGGCGGGGCCCGGCTGCAAAAGGGCGAGATGGCCATTGTGGAAACAGCCAGAGGCATGGAATGCGGCGAAGTGGCGATGGAAAACCGGGAAGTACGGGACACGGCCATTGTGCAGCCCCTGCGCAAGCTTATCCGTAAGGCTACGCCAGAGGACCTCCGGCAGGTAGAAGAAAACCACCGCAAGGAAAAATCCGCTTTCAAGGCCTGTGAAAAGCGCATTGCGGCCCGCAACCTGGAGATGAAACTGGTAGACGTAGAATATACCTTTGACAACAGCAAGATCCTCTTCTACTTCACCGCTGACGGCCGGGTGGATTTCCGGGAATTGGTCAAAGACTTGGCCGGTATGTTCCGCACCCGCATTGAGCTCAGGCAGATCGGTGTACGGGACGAGGCCAAAATGCTGGGGGGCCTGGGCATATGCGGCCGGCCGTTCTGCTGCGGCTCTTTCTTGGGCGGGTTCCAGCCGGTGTCCATCAAAATGGCCAAGGAGCAGGGCCTTTCCCTTAACCCGATAAAAATCTCCGGCGCCTGCGGCCGGCTGATGTGCTGCCTGAAATATGAGCAGGAAGCCTACCAGGATCTGCTGCGCACCACCCCAAAGGTAAACGCTATCGTTTCCACCCCGGACGGCAAGGGCGTGGTGATCGAGCAGAACCTGCTGACCCGCAAGCTTACCGTACGCTTGGACAAGGACCCCAGCGCCGCGCCCAAAGTATTTACGGTTGATCAGGTCAAGGTGCTTAAGGACGGCAAAGTAAAGATAGACCGCCAGGAACTGGAAAAACTCCGGGAGTTGGAATAGTGCCGCTCCGGCAGGTTTTCCGGCCAAAAAGTTGCCGGCAAAAAAATCCACCGGCATAAACGGGAAAAACAGTTGCAATTTCACAGAAATATGTTAGAATAGGGTTAGCGCGGCGGAACTGCCGTGCCCAAACTTACATGGAGGTGTTTGTTATGCCTTATACCATCAATGACGAGTGCATTGCCTGCGGCGCTTGCGCCGGTGAGTGTCCTGCCGATGCCATCACCGAGGGTGACGGCAAGTACGTGATCGACCCCGACAAGTGCCTGGATTGCGGCGCCTGTGCCGGTGTCTGCCCTGTTGGCGCGCCCCAAGAGGGCTGATGCCTCAAGCAAACAGCAGAAAAGCGGAGCCCAAAGGGAAACGGCGGGTTTCGCTTTTTTGTGTTTTCCCATACCCATTGATCCCAAAGCCTGTACCATAAGCGCCAAAAGCCGGGCTACCCTGTGCCGGTACAGGCCCTTACCAAGGAGGATGCCTATGGAACCCCACTGGGAACCCCTGGGGCCAGGCTGCAAGGTCTTAGTCAGCCCCAGCCACCGCTTTAACACCGATACCCTGCTGCTGGCCCACTTTGCCCGTCCCCGCCCCGGCGAGCCCTGTGCCGACTTGGGCTGTGGCTGCGGCGCCATTGCCCTGCTGTGGTGCCACAGGGCCGCCCCCGGCCCCGTGGTAGCCATAGAGATTCAACCCGAAGCGGTGGACCTGGCCACCCGCTCTGTACGGGAAAACGGTCTGGAAGGGGCCATCCGGGTCATGCAAGGGGATATACGGGCATACAAGTCCCTCTTACCCCATCAGGGCCTGGGGCTCATCGCCTGCAACCCACCCTATTTTGTCCCCGGCACAGGCCGCGCCAGCGCCGACCCGCAGCGGGCAGCGGCACGGCACGGGGATCAGCTACCGCTGGAGGCCCTGGCCCAGGCTGCCCGGTTCAGCCTGAAATACGGGGGCAGGCTTTGTGTCTGCCTTCCGGCCTGGCGCCTGGCCGAGGCCGTGGTGGTGTTCCATCAGCATGGCCTGGAGCCCAAACGCCTGCGCCTGGTTCAGGCCAAACCCGGCAAGGCCCCTTACCTGTTGCTGATGGAGTGCAAAAGCGGTGGCAAGCCCGGCCTGGACGTGGAACCTCCGCTGCTGATCCACGAGGAGGGCGGGGACTTTTCCCCGGAAATGACAGAAATCTACGGCGGCTACACCCAGGGCCCCCGGAAAGGAGCAGGAACATGAGCACACTGGAAAAGGGCGCGCTGTATGTGGTCGGCACACCCATTGGCAACCTGGGGGACTTCTCCCCCAGGGGCCGGGAAACCCTGGCCCAGGCCGACTTTATCGCCGCGGAAGATACCCGTGTTACCCGGAGGTTGCTGGCCCATTTTGACATCCACAAGCCCATTATCAGCTATTTCGAGCATAACAAGCGAAGCCGGGGGGAGGAGATCCTCCAGCTCCTGCGGGCAGGGGAAACCTGTGCCTTGGTGTCTGATGCGGGAATGCCCGCTGTTTCCGACCCAGGAGAAACCCTTATCGCTGCCTGCGCTGCCCAAGGCTTGCCCGTCTATGTGGTGCCCGGCCCTACCGCCGCCATCTCGGCCCTGGCCGTCAGCGGCCTGCCCACCGGGCGGTTCACCTTCGAGGGTTTCCTCTCCGTGAATAAGCACAGCCGCCGGGAGCATCTGCGGCAGGTAGAAAACGAAACCCGCACCATGATCTTTTACGAGGCCCCCCACAAGCTGCGCCGTACCCTGGGGGACTTTGAAAAGGCCTTCGGCCCCAACCGGCCCATTGCCCTGGTACGGGAACTGACCAAACTCCACGAGGAGGTCTGGCGCACCACCCTGGCCCAGGCAGCCGCCCACTACCGGGAGCACGAGCCCCGTGGCGAGTTTGTATTGGTGGTCGCCGGGGCGGAGCCGGAACCGCAGGAAAATACCTATACCCTGGAGGAAGCGGTTGAACTGGCAAGGGAACTGGCCGGGGAAGGGTGCCCGCCCAGCGAGGCCGCCAAGCAGGCCGCTAAAACTACCGGCTTGCGCAAGGCGGATATCTACAAGGCCCTGGCAGGGGGAGATACTGCCTCTTGACAGTCTGCATCTTTTATGGTATTATATTTATACTCCATTTGGATCATAAATATAATACAAAAGTGAGGGCTACCCATGGCAATGACTGTCCACAACAACATCAACCTCAGCGAGAAAGTTTCGGTAAACATCAACAGCTCCACCCTGGCGGCTATGGATTTGCTGGTAGACAACGGCTATTATTCCAACCGCAGCGATTTTATCAACCAGGCCCTGCGGGAGGCCCTAACCCGCAACGAGCCCAACATTGCCCGGTGCGCGGAAAGGGCCGGCAACCAACTAAAAGCGGGCCAGTGGTTTATGGGCGTTATGGTGCTTACCCGTGAGAACGTGGAAGAACTGCTGGAACAGGGGCAGACAGTAAGCATCAGCGGCTACGGTGTGCTGGTGATTGACAAAGCCGTGCCCTCCCAGGATCTTTTCAACGCTGTGCGGGAGATTAGGGTAAAGGGCCGGGTGGTGTGCACGGAGGACGAAAAACAACATTACGGCCTGCGCTGAATACCGCTTTTGCCGTCATGTACAACCTTTTACAAACCCTATATGAAGGAGGAACCCTCTATGCAATGGTTTTTTGCGGATGACCACACCCCGCCGGTATTTACCGCGGAACAGCATATTAAAAGCAAACATATCACCGGGGCCATCCATTCCCTGCCGGAAAAGGCCGTACTGTTCTGCCTAGGCCGGGGCCTGCCCCTGCTGCGGGAGTGTTTTCCTACCCGCCTGCTGGCAGAACGCCTGCCGGGGTTCATCACCCATAGCCCGGCCTTTGCAATAGAGGGCCGGGAGGGTCTGTGCTTTTTGGACGGAGGGCGGGGAGCGCCTCAGGCCGCCTGCACGGTAGAAACCCTCCACGCCCTGGGTGTAAAGGAAACCCTGCTGGTGGGCCTTTGCGGGGCCTTTGGGGAGGATATCCAGGTAGGCGACGTGCTGTTGCCGGAGAAAATTTTGGTGGAGGAGGGCAGCTCCCTGCACTACTCCGCCCAACCGGTATATGCCCAGCCGGACAGCCTATGGGCGCCGGATGTGCTGGAAAGCCAGTTCTCCGCCCAAGGGCTGGCCCTTAAGTGCCGGGACACGGTCACCACCGACGCCGTGTACCGGCAAACCTACCACAAAGAGGCTCTTTGGCGGGAAAAGGGCTGCGTGGGCGTGGATATGGAGGCATCGGCAACGGTGAATATCTGCCACTACTTTGGTATGCGGTGCACGGTGCTGCTACTGGCCTCTGACAAACACCCCCTGACCCCCAATGCCCCCGCCTGGGCCTGGGGGAACGGGGACTTTGGCCGCCAGCGGGACGGGTTCCTGGCAACCTGCATCCAGTTGGCTTTGGCATGGCCCAAAGCGCTCCGGTAAATCCCGCCATGGTATTCCGATGGTCAGCCAATGCAGGATTGCGTTGCGCATTTCCTGGTTGCTTTTTCCCAGCCTCCTGGCGGTTGCCTTTCAGGCAGAAACAAATCTTAGGTCCTATTCCATGGGTTTCGCTGATTCCATGCCTTTTCATGTGCTTGATTTTGCCATCTTGGCACTTCACACACAATACGGGTGTTTTAAAACAAACGCTAGTGTCTACGCTTTTTGGGTATAAAAAAACGCCCCTTCCGCAGCCCGCGAACAAAACGTTCCCCAGCTAACAGGGCCAGTAAGATACCAGCAAAGGTCAGTATATACACAGGTAATTTCCCTTCTCCAGTCCCCTGTATATAAATGGAATCATCTGATATTCCACCATTACTGGTAGGCGGCGCCCCTATCCCGCCTCCTCCCGCCCCGCCCGGCGAGGCCCCTGGCGTAGCCGTGGGTTTCGGTGTCCGGGAAGGTTTTGGCGTAGCCGTAGGCTTAGGCGTCCGGGAGGGTTTCGGTGTAGCCGTAGGCTTAGGTGTCTGGCTGGGCTTAGGCGTAGCCGTAGCCTTCGGGGAGGCTGTAGGCTTGGGGGTGGCTGTTGGCTTAGGGGTACGCATAGGGGTTGGTTCTGCCGTGGGCTTAGGCGTGGCGGTAGGTTTGGGGGTAGGCGTCACCTTTGGCGTAGGGCTGGGCCGGGGTGTAGGCGTAGGTTTTGGGGTGGGCAGGGGCTTTACCTGCCGGTGCACCGTAACAGTATAGACCCGTTTTGTCGCCCGGTCCGCGGCAGTCACGGTGATGGTAAACAGGGTATCGCTGCCGCCCGCGCCTAAATTACGGCGGTTTACCCGGTAAGTAGCGCCTTCAGGCACTTTTACAATGTAATCTATTGTAGTAACACTATAGGGCACATCTGCCGTATAGTCCGCAATTTCCCAGGAAAACGCCGGTTCCAGGTTGCCGGCGCTGGGTTGCAGGCCTAGCAGCCTAGCATCACTGCTGGGCGGTGGCAGCACCGTATAGTGAAGGTCTTGCACGGTCTGGTCTTTCAGCAAGCCGCTGGCGGTAACAACCTCCCGCAGGGTTATACGGAACACCGCGTCCTGCACAGTGTCTGTATCCAGCCGGAAACGCAGGGCCAACACCTCGCCCTCCGTCAGGGTCAGGCCGTCGCGCATGGTAAAGACCCAACTCTCCGTCCCCTCGGTACCTGTATGGGAGATATACCCCTCCTGCCTGGCATCGCTGCCCACCATAGACCAGCAAGGGTCGCTGGCAACGTCCAGCAGCAGAGCAGAGGCCTGGTGCAGGCTGCCGTCATAATGTAGCAAAATCTCCACCACATCCCCCTTCTTTCCTGTGGTTTCGCTTAGGGTGATGGCAAACCCATTGGTGGCGGCCCGGGCAGGGCAACGCAAGCAAAGGAGAAACAGAAACAGCCCCAGCCAGAGGAACAGGCGGGGCGGTTCTTTCACTGGGGCAAACTGCAAAGGTTTTTGATTCGATCTGCACATAGGTTTCCTCCTTCTCACCAGAGCCGTAGGGCCTGGCTTGTTTCTCTTTCTAATTTTCTATTATACTGTATAAAGAAGTGCATTGTCAATGCATCTCAAGATATTGTATGTGAATAGAGTTTACCTTTCCCTTGTCCCGCAAGGCGTCCTGGAGGCCTGCTCAGGGCGTTCTATTGGCCTTTGCGCCCCGCATATGCTGGTAACAGAAAGCGGGGCGTTGCCATGTTCATGACTGTAAAGTTCAGGAAGAAATTTCTCCTTTTTCTGATGCCGCTGGCGGTTCTTTTGCTTGCCCCGGCCCTTACCCATGCCTTTGCCGCCTCACAACAGGGCGATTTCCCCAAGTGGGTGGACTTTGACCCGCCAGCCTCCCTGCTGCGCCAGGCGCTGGAACTGGATATAGCCACCTATGACACCCCCGGCCATGTAGATTGGGTGCAACTGCTGGCCTATCTGGCGGCAAAATATGGGGGCGACTTCTCCCTTTGCCACACCGGCGACCTGGAAAAAGCCGCCGAGGTGTTGCAAGGTGGGGATAGCCCGCAGGATATGCCCGGCTTTGGGTACTACCGGCAGGCGTATGAGGCTGTGCTGGGGGGGTTTGTGGGGGAGTATGCCCTTTTAGGGGAAGAGGGCTGGGAGCCCGCCTACGGCCTGAAGGCGTACTCCCCTATAGCGGAAACCTTCCCTTATTCGGACTATGACGATTTTGGGGTCAGCCGGGAATATGGCTACCGCCGCCGCCATCTGGGCCATGACATGATGGCCGCTGTCGGTACGCCTGTCATCGCCGTAGAGAGCGGTGTGGTAGAGCAGTTGGGTTGGAACCAGTATGGAGGCTGGCGGGTGGGCATCCGCAGCTTTGACGGATACCGCTACCACTACTATGCCCACCTGCGCAAAGACCGGCCCTTTGCGGAAGGGCTTAGCCTGGGGGATACGGTAATGGCCGGGGACGTCATCGGCTACGTAGGCCGCACCGGGTACAGCGCTACGGAGAACGTCAACGGCATTGAACAGAGCCACCTGCATTACGGCCTGCAAATCATCTTTGACGAGAGCCAGCGGGAGGGAAACGGGGAGATCTGGGTGGACGTATACCAGCTTTGCCGGCTGCTGCGTAGCCACCAAAGCACCGTCCAGCGCAACGACGAAACCAAGGAATGGACCCGCGTCCAGCCCTTCCACGAGGATATCCCCGGCTGAGGGGGTAGCCGTGCACCTTTGATTTGCCGCATTCCCAAGGGAAAATGGCACAAAAAAGGGGCTGTGGGGGATTCTTTCCCCACAGCCCCGGCCGGTATGGCCGCGTCAGTCCAGGATCATCAGGTCGCGGATGTACTTGATGGTATAGCGCACGCCCTTGTCACCCTTCTCCCCCTGCCAGGTAGCAGAGTGGGGCTCAATGGCCAGGTAGCCGTCATAGCCGTATTTATACAGGATGGCAAAGAAAGCCCGCCAGTTGATCACGTCAATGCCCGCGGGGGGGTTATCATACCAGTTGTTGCTGGCAAAGGCTTTCGGCAGCAATTCGTCCTTCAGTTCGGGATGATTCTTTATAAAGTCCATCATGGCCCACTGCTGCTCCTCGCGAGAGTCGCCCCGCTGGATCACGCCCTTGACATGGCAGTACTTAAAGTGGGCGCCCCACTCCAGGCCCTCTTCCAGGTAGGCGCCGTTCTGGCCGCCGTGAACAAAGCTGTGGGAGGGGTCGTACTTAATGCCCAGGCCCGGTACCTCGCTGAGCACCAGTTTCCACTGTTCGGGGGTGCGGATGTAGTTATCGCCCATGCAGCAGTTGACAATGGCGGTTTCCATGCCGTGCTCCTTGGCATAAGCCACAATATCGTTAAGCACCTTAATGGCTGCGGTGATGTTTTTATAGTAGCTTAGGCTCTCTACATAGTTGACGCTGCACAGATAGTGCTTGGCCCCTAGGTACGCGCCAAAGTCGATAACAGCCTTTACCTCTTCCCACTCGGCGGGGACAACCTGGCCGTTTTCGTCCAGGATATGGCTGGCCCAGCGGCCTACCGCGCCAACCTCCACGCCTGTACGCTGACTGGCCGCCTTCATCTCCTCTTTAATGGCCATAAGCTCCGCCATAGGCGCGCCAAAGAAGTCGGAGGGGTTGCAGTCGAACTCCACAAAATCCAGGCCCAACTCCTTTACCCGCTCAAAGCTTTCCGGCTTAGGGGGCATGATGATACCAAGTTTCATAATGATTCCTCCTGTGTGTTGATGGGCAGAACTATTCCTCGCCGCTGTGCCGCTTAGGCCCCAGCGAGCCGTCCCCAGCCATGAGCTCGGTAAGCTCTTCAATGCGTTCCAGGGGGAAGGGGGGCTGGGCCAAAGGGCGCAGGGCAATGGACATCAATTTCATAGGGTTGTCGTCGGCGGCAACCCGGTTAGAACTGAGTTGCCCACACCGGCGGCACCGGTGGACGATTGCCCACTCGCCGTTTTTGCGCACCCATACGCTGATGGGCTCCATCAGCCCGCCGCAGTCCGCATCCCGGTCGCCGGGCTCGTTGTCCACGTGCAAGCTCGTCAGGCAGTTGGGGCAGTGGTTACGGTGCTGGGTGCCCGCGGCCTCAGGGGTAACCAGCCGCCCGCAGTGCTTGCAGGTAAAGCTGTCTGTGCAGGGGTGGTTTTGGAAATAGCCGTTCTCATATTTTCTGCGTTTGTTTTCCCGGTTCAAGTGGCATCCTCCATAAACTCGCGCGCCTACAGGGGCGGCGTTTTCAGCCTTAAAGGCCTACCTCCATTATAGCGTGAAACAGGGCGGGTTGCAAGGGGGAAGGCAGGGAAAAGTTCCCTCTTTTTGCGCAAAAAGAAAGAGGCAGGGTAGCCCCTGCCTCACATTTTTAAGGATGTGCCAGGGGAACCCAGCGCCCTCCTCCTTTTTAAACGGCGCCTTCCTGGAAAATGTCCCTGACGCCGGCCTTATGGGAAACACGGACCGTAAACGCCGCTGTAGCAAGGTTTGCCTGTAGGGTGGCTGTTTGCCCGTTGGCCTGCCATGTAATGGCCAGGCCTGTTCCCTGGGCGTGGATGGTAACTTCCGCGTCCCGGCGGAAAACCGGGCATTGGCTGCGGAATTTCAGCAGCGCCAACTGTTTTTGCACGACTTCTTTTTCCAGCCCTTCCCGCATCTGTTTTCCCGTTAGGTTGGTGCGGTTGATCTCCTTGTGCCCGCCTGCCCCGGCACGCTCCATGGCCTTATAATCGTTTTTCCCGGCAAACAGATCCAGGTACCACACCTGGGGCTTACCCGGCATAAAAAGCTGGATGGCCCGGGCCAAAAGCAGACGCCGGTCATCTTCGCCCAGGGCGCTGTAATAGGTGGCGTTCACCTGGTAGTAGACGTTTTTCTCCCCATGCAGGTCTTTGACGAAACCACCCCGCTGCACCAGCACGCTGATAAGGCGCTGGATCCGCTCCTCCGGCAGCAGGCCTTTTAAGTCCAGCGCCGGGATGCCGTCGTGGCAGCCCAGCATATTAACGGTGCGGATGCCCTTATCCACCAGTTCCTGTGCCCAGCGGGCCAGGTACTCGCCGCTGCCGGTTTCAAAGGCGTCCAAGATCAGCCCGGGTAGGAAGAAGTCATAGGCCATATAGCCCTTTGCGGCTATTTTCTCGTAGATTTTCTCCCCATAGCCCGCGTGGATCTCCGGCAGCAGGGAGAGGCCCAGGGGCGTGGCCATATCCGTGATATCCTGCAAAAGCTCCCAGATGTCCGGCTCGTTCAGGAAGTTTTTAGCCCCCACCCGTTTGGGGGCGTAGGCAAAGGCGTCCAGGCGCACGATCTTGGCGCCGAACCCGGCCAGCCTTTCCAGGGTTTGCCGGTAGAATTCCCGCACCAGCGGCGAGCGGATGTCCAGGTCCATCTGCCCAAGGTAGCGTTTTTTCCCGTCCCCGTCCACGTCTACCTGCTGGTAGAAGGTGTTCCAGTAGGGCTTGTTAACGCCGCCGGGGAATTCTACCATCAGCACGGGCAGGCCTGGCTTGCGGAAGAACATCTCCCGGATGTATGCCTGCCGGGGGACCAGCACGCCGGTTTCGTCCACCTCCCCGGTACCTGCCCAGAACCGGTTCCAGTCAAGGAAGAAGTCCCGGTAGGGGGAATTCTCCCCATGGGCCAGTAAATTCTGGAATTGGGGGGACTGGACGGAAAGGTGGTTCAAGACAAAGTCCAGTTTCAAACCTATCCCCAGTTCCCGGAGGGCGTCCAGGTCGGATTGGGTAGCGTTTTCGTTGTTTAGTTCGTACTCCACCACAGAGAAACCCCGGTCCAGGTCAGAGCAAAACAGGCTGGGCAAAATGTAAAACGAGGAAAAAGCCCCTTTCACCCGTTCGTCCTGCAAAAACGCCACCGCGCCTGCCAGGGTATTCCCCAGGCTGTCCGGGTAAGCGTTGAGCATAGGGTGGTTGTCGATCAATCCCATTTCCTTACCGTCCCTCCTCCATCATTTTTGCGTATTGGGCATAGCTTAACAACTGGCCGTCCTTGGAAACGATAAGCCGGGCCCGTTTGGCCCGCGCCTCCAGCTTTGCCTGCTCCAGTTCCAAAACCATGGTGATAAAGGGCGTGTCGGCGTTGGCGTCCCGGCCGCGGGCAAGGCGGTAGGCCCGGGTTTCCGCCGGGGTGCTGGCCAACAGCACGGGAATATCCACGCCTTCCAGCATCCGGGAGCCGCTGTGGGTCCACTCCAACACCAGCACATGGGTTTGGGAGAAATCCTTCTCCTCATACCAAAGGGCGGTATCGTCCCGGCCCATGCGTTTGAGCCAGATTTTCCCCGCGCCGTCCTTAAACTGCCGTAGCACTTGGGAGAGCTGGTCGTACTCCTGCTCCAGCCCGGTGCCCAGGTACCCGGACAGGGCCTCGCGCCCGGCCTGCTGGTAAGCGGCAAGCCAGGGGTGGGCCCCGCACTGGGCAGGGTCGGGGTCTGTACCGGCAAGCTGTAGTTCCTGCAAGGCAGCCTTGTGGCTTCGAGTGTAGCCGCCTGCGGCAAGCATCCCCCGGACGCCTGCGGTGCGGAACACGCGCATCCGCTCCATGTCGTTAAGCTGCGGGAAACGCCGGGGGTAATTATCCCCCGACAGGGTAAAAGCCCCCACCCCCAGTTGGTTGAGATAATAGGTAAGCAGGGCGGAAACGCAGGTTTTTCCCACGCCGCTGCCCCCTGAGATGGCAACCACGGCCCGCCTGGCCGGGTTCTGGCCCAGGGCCTGCCCCAACAGGGGTAACAGGGCCCGGAAGGTGGCGTTGGCCTTTTCGACAGACTGGGGGCCGATCCACACCTTGTCCCCGGGCATATCCCCCTGGGGAATGTCCTCCGGGACAGTGGGCGGTTCCCATGATGTTGCGGCCTGGGCCAGGATTTCTAGAATGTCATGGACCATAGGAAAGCTCCTTTCGGCAGAATATGTATACATATAGGCATACAAGGCGTGTCAGAGATCCAACGAGCCGGGCACGGCGGGGATGCCGGCACTGTTGTAGAGGTTCACCACGTACCAGCCGCCGGTGGCCAGGCGTACCTGGGTGGGCGCACCCGGCTGCAGGCCCTCCCCGGTAAGCAGAACCCGGTCCCCCTGGGCATGGGCAGCCAGCGTGCGTTCCGTGCCGTTTTGGAACACCCGCAGGCCGCCCAGTTGGTTGCCGTGGAGGGTGAGCCCGCTGCCGGCATGGGCAAAGGTAAGCGCCAGGGCCGATCCCTCCCATTGGGCGCCTGTAAGCCGGGGGGCGTCACAGAGGACATTCCGGCCGTACACGCGGTTTTGGGCCAGCAGGGCCAGCCGGTGGCCCACAGGCCGTTTCTGCTTGGGGTGGATGTCAAACTCCATGCCCACATCACTGGTGCTGGCCATGCCCGTAAGGGGTACGGTGTCCGCCGTGTGCTGCTGGGCTGCCCGGATAATGGCGTATGGCTCGCCGCTACAGGCCGCCCAGTGATCCAGGGGGGCCAACTGTACAAAGAGGAAGGGCAGTTCCTCCCCCCAAAGGCGCCGCCAGCAGCGGATGAGCGAGGGAAAAAGCGTTTGGTAACAATGGGGGTGGGCATCCCCGTCAGACTCGCCCTGGTAGTAGATAAACCCCCGCAGGCCAAAGGGGGACAGGGAACAGAGCATGGCCTCATACAGCCCGCCCGGCCGGTGCTCGTTTTTAGGGCCCATAAGCGGCGGGCCGGGCAGCGTTAGGCCCATCTCCTGTACCCTGCCCATAACTTCCTCCATAGGCAGGCCCTGCATCAGCATATCGTTGAGGGGCTCGGCCAGGATGTCCGTACGGTAACGGATGGGATCCTCCTGAAACCGCTTTTCGTACGCCTCCAGGTCAAGGCCCTGTACCGCCTGCTGGTATTCGTCCAGGTAGGCCTTGCCGCCGCCCTCCAGGATAGCCCCCTCGTCCATCCAGGAAACAGCGGCTGTGCCGCCCCAGTTGCAGCCGACAATCCCTACCGGGACCCCCAGCGCCTGTTGCAGGTCCCGTGCAAAGTAGTAGGCCACGGCGGAAAAGTATTCCAGGTTTTCCCTATCGCAGGGCCGCCAGAAACCGTAGGCTTTCCCATAAGGGGCCTCGTCGATTTGCCCAGGATAGGACACCTCCGGGTAATCAAAAAACCGGATGGCCTGGTTGGCACAGCGGGGGGCCTCTTCGGCCAGGCAGGCGTCGTGGCGCATATAGAATTCCATATTGGACTGGCCCCCAGCCAGCCAAACTTCCCCGATAAGGACATTGCCCAGCCGTATTTCCTCACCTTGGGAGGAAACCACGAAGGTTTCCTGGAAAGAAGGCTCCAGTGGCCCGCAGAGGGCGCGCCAGTTGCCGTCCGCGCCGGCGGTTGTGGTGAAGGTGCCGCCCTGCACCGCGACCTGAACCTGGGCGCCAGGCGCGGCCTTTCCCCATACGGAGATCTTTTTCCCCTGCTGAAGAACCATGTTTTCCCCAAAGATAACAGGGAGTGCCAGCATATCCATCTACCTCCTTGTGTGTTTGAAAAGGCTTACACGTTTTTTACCTTGTGGATCCACTTGGTGCCCTGAAGCCGGAAGGACATCCAGATGGCCTTGATCACATAATCGATGCGCAGCGCAATAAGTACCCAGAAAGGCGGCAGGTGCAGCACCAGGCCGCAAAGGTACCCCAGCGGGATAGAGGCGCACCACTGGAAGATGACATCCGCCACCATAAGGAACCGGGTGTCGCCGCCGCCACGCAGCACGCCCTTAGTAGTGGTGGTGCCGGTGGACTGGAACAGCACGATCAGGGCGCTGGCCTGCATCATGGATACAGCAATGCGGTATGTAGAGCCGTTGATCTCATACAGGCTGATGGACCATGTTCCCACCAGCAGCACCAGCACCGCGCTGACAGCCCCCATGACGATGCTCAGCAGCAGGAAGGACTGGCCCTCCTTGTGGGCGCGGCGGAAGTCGCCTGTGCCCACCGTTTGGCCTACCATGACCCCGGCGGCGCTGGCCACACCGGCTGTGGCCACAGCGCACATACGGTCCAGCACAGTGACGATGGAGTAGGCGCTGACCACCTCCCGGCCCATATGCCCCAGGATGACGGACAGCACGCTGCCGGAAACCCCCAGCAGGGTGTCGCTGATGACTGCCGGCAGGCCCAGGCGGCGGAATTCTTTGGCAAGGGCTGCCTTGGGGGCTTGCAAAAGCCCCCGGAAATTGTACCGAAAGGTCTTTTCGACCTTCAGAAGGTAGACCACGCAGACCAGGAACTCCACCACGCGCGCGCAGAGGGTACCCAGCGCCGCACCGGTCACACCCATGGGGGGCAGGCCCAGTTTGCCGAAGATAAAGACGTAGTTGCTGCCGATATTTACCAGGAAAGAAATGGACGAAACCACCAGCCCCAGCCGGGTATTGCCGATAGAGCGGACAAAGTTGGCAATGATGAGCCCCAGCCCATGGGGTAGGTACACAAAGGCAGTTACCCGAAGGTACCCGGCGCCTGTTTCGATCACCTGGCTGTCTTTGGTGTAGATGGACATGATCTGCCTGGGGAACAGGAAGGAAACTACGGCGAAAAAAGTGCCCAAAACGATAACGATCTGTAGAACCAGGTCGCACACTTTCCGCACCGTTTCCTTTTTCCCGGCCCCCCAGTACTGGGAGGCCAGCACAAGGGCCGCGGCGCTTAACCCCATGCAGAGGAATTGGTAGATCAGGTAAAACTGGTTGGCCAGCGACGAGGCCGAAATGGAAACCTCCCCCAGCTTGCCCACCATAACGGTGTCCATCATGTTGACCCCCTGGTTGATAACGCTTTGCAGGAGGACGGGCAGGGTAAGCAACACCATTTTTTTGTAGAACTGCCTGTCGGTAACAATGTATCGGCCCGCAAGGCCCCGTATGCTTGTGCGCTGTGACATAAGCGCTCCATCTCCTTTCAGCCGGTGGCTGGTTTCTGTTTTTTATGCCCCCATTATAACAGAAAATTTCGTTTTGGAGCGGAAAATTTGTAGCATATCAGAAAACTGTTACGACAAGTCTGTTTTTTGGAATAGACAGCGGGGCGTTGTTTGCTATACTGTAAATAGCAAAAAATAACCCCCAGGAGGTCGAAAAAATGAAAAAGGAACAGACGAACAATTTTACCGTTACCGACTTTGAACACGCGAAGGTTAAGGTGAAACAGGGCTGGGTGCAGGGCTATACGGAGGAGGCGCCCAACGGGACGCTAAAGATTTTTAAGGGCCTCCCCTTTGCCGCGCCCCCTGTAGGGGACCTGCGGTTCCGCCGCCCCCAGGACCCCGGTTGCTGGCGGGGCGTCCGCCGCGCCACCCAGTACAGTGCCGCTGCCGTGCAGGAGGTGCAGGAACTTGGGGAGGCAAAGGCAAACGTACATGGCGTGCCCCAGATGCTGGCGCCCTCCCAGTATGAGGAGGACTGCCTGTACTTAAACGTGTGGTCCCCGGCGGAAACCCAGGATGAAAAGCTGCCTGTATTCATCTGGGTACATGGCGGCGGCATGAACGCTGGCTCCGGCGTGGAGGTGGTGTGCACCGGCGAGGGGCTGACAGGCCGCAAGAAGGTGGTGATGGTCACCATCAACTACCGGCTGAACCTGTTTGGGTTCTTTGCCCACCCGGACCTGGCCGCCGAAGAGGAGGACGGCACCTATGGCAACTACGGGCTGTATGACATCCGCAAAGCCTGCCAATGGGTAAAAGAGAACATAGCGGCCTTTGGCGGCGACCCGGAGAATATCACAGTAGGCGGGCAGTCCGGCGGGGCCAGGGCCACAGGCTCGCTGCTGGTTTCCCCGCTGATGGAGGGGCTGGTTCAGCATATTTCCGTGGAAAGCGGGTTCCTGGTATTTGGGCAGGGCGGCCCCTGCCCCCGGGAGCAGGCGGAGGCGGCCTCCCAATGGCTGATGGAGGCGGTGGGCGCCAAGACCATCGATGACCTTAGGAAAAAGGACGCCTGGGAACTGTTCGACGCCTACCAGGCAGGGCAGCGCCCCGGTGTAGGGAATCCCTTTGGCAACAGCATCCGCTATTGCGTGGATGGCACCTTTATCCCCGACGACTACTTCAAGCTGCTGACAGAGGGCAGGATCAACGACTTTGACGTGATGATCGGTAGCTGCGCCCAGGAGATGCCAGTGCGCCGGGGGGCCGGGCTGCCAGTAGAGGAGTATATCGCCCACCTTAACGAGCACTTCGCCGGGGAGATACAGGCGCTACAGAAGTGGTACGCCGCAGATGACCCGGTGCAGGCGGAAAAAGCTTGTTCCACCCTTTCCTCTGACCTGATGGCAATGGGCTCCCTGTACATCGGCATGATGTGCCATAAGTACGGAAAACGGGCCTTTGTGTGGCAGATGAACAAGGAGAACGAAACACAGCGCGGCCATGAGTTGGGCTGCCCCCACTGCGCGGAGATGCCCTATGTGTTCGGCCGGGTGGATACCGGCGAGCGGGACCCCTTCTTCCCCTACCACTGGGTGGGGGCGGACTATGACTTTATGGAGCTTATCCAGGACTACTGGACCAGCTTTATGAAAACCGGGGATCCCAACACCGAAGGCCGCCCTGCCTGGAAAGCCTATGAAAATAATGGCGACGTGTGTGTGCTGGGGAACGACACGCATATGATGTCCCCTGAAGAGCAGGAGAAACTGCTGTACCTGTTCGCAAAAGTGACTGCGGAAGGGAAGGATCCGAAGGCTGTCAGCACCTACGGGATGCCGAAACTGAATTGAGCGCCGGTATACAGCCAGGCGGGCTTGTAGCCACAGGGCCGCACAGGCCGTGAACATGAAACATAGCTGCAAACCGCGTTGCAAACTTGCCCTGCAAGTTTTGGCTCCACTGAAACATCCGCAGGATATTATAGCATAATAGAGGGCCGGGGCGCAATGCCCTTCCAGCCGACAACAAGGGCCGCTGCTTTTTGCAGCGGCCCTTGTGTTGTGTGTCCCTTACAGGATTCCCCGCAGGAAGGAGGCAAGCTCGTCCGCCATTTTCTGATGGGTTTTGGCGGAAGGATGGTCGCAGGCCCCAAAGCCATCCAGGTAGTGCATGGGGCGGTACTTCATGCAGTAGACCTCCCTGTCCCCTGTATCGCGGCAGTAGCCCTCTACAAGCCGGAGGATGTCATCGTAAAAATAATAATTCATACTGCCCAGTGTGCAGACGATCTTCGTCTTGGGCCCATTGTGCGTGCGCAGGGCCTTTAAAAAGCGGAGATACCCCTCGGCGAACAGGCGCTCCGGCTGGCTATGCCCACTGGTAATGGCCGCGTGTGCGTCATTGGTGCCCAGATTCACCACCACCGCCGCGTTCGGGTTTGCCTGGAAATCCCAGGGTTCCGGGCTGCTGTGGCCCAGTTTGTCGCAAACCAGCCGGTCGGTAAAGGGATACAATTCCTCCATGGCGTAGGGGACGATCTCCCCGCCATACCGGGCGGTAGATATCCCCGAAAAGCTTAGGGCACTGAAACCCAGCCCCAGGCTTTGGGCGACCAAGTACCCGTAAGTATGCATAGCATCCTCGTGGCAGGAGAGGAACCCCTCGGTGCGGTTGTCGGCCAGGTTCCCAAACCCGCAGGTAATGGAATCGCCGATCACCTCCAGCCCCGGACTGTTTTGGGCCTCTGCCGGAAGGATCTCGCCCTCCAGGCGGACAGCGCGCAGCGCCGCAAAGGTCTTGTAGTTTTCCGTCAGCTTGACCACCTCTATTGTGTGGGGCTTTGCATCGGTGCCACTGTACAGCAGTACCCGGTTTTCCGGCCCGGTAAGGGCGTACTTCCGGGCATTCTGTACGTCGCCGTCTACAACCACCCCAACCATAGGCCAAGTGGGGCGCGTGGTGGGCTCGCTCTTCGGGAAACCGAACACCGGCTCATCGCCGTGGATGGCCGGGAGATCCGCCATAAGCAGTTCCCCCCGGAAACGGAACTTTAAGGACGCCCCCGTCCAGTTGAAATAGAGCAGGCCGCTTTCCGCGTCAAAATAGCAGCGGCCCTGGGTTTGGATTTGCGCCCGGAGTTCCGGGGCAGGTATTACTTTCATGGTACATCCTCCTTTCTGTGTCCCATTATAGCCGCAGCACGGCGGTGGGGATAGCAGAAAAATGAGCAAAACTGTGGGGAATCTGATTTTCAGCACCCGGAGAGGCCGGGGTGGGCCTGTGGCTGTTACCGTGGGCTTTGCGTATGGCAGGGCAGGTTGTGGGTTTTGCCCCAACTTGCTGTCAGATAACAGATAATTATAGTCAGGGTAACGGTGGAAAGCTAGACAGAAAGGCACTATACTTGACATATTAACAGTAGTTTACCAGTAAAGGAGGAACAAGCATGAAAAAAGACATATCCCTGCGGGCCGGGACGCCTGACGACGGCAACCGGGACTACCTGCCCTTTTCCCTGATCGGGACAGACCGGGTGGTCAACGAGAACGGAAACAACTCCCAGCCCTACCCGGAACGGCTACAGGAGTTCCACGGCGTCCTAGCCGACGGCAGGGAGGACACCTGGTATGAGTACGTCCCCTCTACCTATGACCCGGCCAGGAAAGCGCCGTTGGTGATCAGCCTGCACGGGGGCCTGATGACCGGCTGGGGGCAGTGCGTATACAGCAGTTGGACCATGCTGGCCGAGCGGGAGGGCCTGATCTGTGCCTTCCCGGATGCCAGCGAGATGATGTTCTGGTGCGTGGAGGGGATCTATGAGTCCGGCGGCCCTACGGAACTGGACGGCAAAAAGGTAGCCCGCGCCCCGGCAGACTACCGGGAGAACCATGACCTCAACCTGGTACGGCAACTTATAGAGCGGATGAAGGATAAGTACAACATTGATGAATCCCGTATTTTCATGCAGGGGATGTCTATGGGCAATATGATGACCCACCAATTTGCCCGCTACTACGGGGATATGCTGGCCGGCGCGGCCGGCGCCGGCGGAGGCACTTTCCCCTACTGCCTGTTTGACAGCGAAGGGGGCATCAAAAATGTGGCGGGCCCTCTGCCGGTCTGGCAGTCCCGGCCCGAACACAATTCCTTTGGCGGGGACTACACCGTAGCCGCCATTGCCAACGATTACAACCGCTATTACTGGCTGAAGATCAACGAGTGTAACCCGCTGCCCCAGATACGCATTGAGGGTGAGGATAATTTCGCGTTCTACACAGGCAAAAAGGCGGATATGGTGTTCCTGGACATCAAGAACCGGGATCACGGCCAGGCGCTGGACGAGGCATTCCTGTATTGGGACTACTTTTTCTCCGGCTTGCGGAGAGCGCCCGGCGGTGGCATTACGATGGGGGAAACAAACCTTCCCCGCACAGGCGATACGCAAGCGGCGGCCTTTATGTCGGGCGTGGCAAGTGCCTGGTGGCATAACCAGCCGGTAGAACTGGACGCCGCCCCGGTGCGCTGGCAGAAACTGAAGTACCACGGCCTTAACGGGGATCAGCTTGTACGGGGGGAGTACACCTGTGTGCCCCTCACCTTTTTGGCGGAGATGGCCGGGGGATGCCTGGAAACTGCCCCGGACGGCCTGACAGCGGTGATGTCCCTGCCGGACGGGCGCAGGCTCCAGTTCGCCAGGGGCAGCATTGGCTGCCTGATAGACGGCCGGCTGCGGAGTATGTATTGCGAGGCCCTGCACCGGGAAGGGCAGCTACTGGTCAGCGTGGAATGGTTTGCCCGGTCTATTTTGGGCTGGACGGCCACAGAGTGCAGTGGTGTCACGTATGTAACGGACCACCACGCGGAACTCTCCTACTACATGACAGGTATCCTACAGGCGATTTTGAAGGGGAAATACCATTTTGAGGATTACCAGCAGCTTATGCGGGAGCACATCCCGTTCTTGCGGAATAAAAGCTGAGTACACAGGGCATCTGGAGGTATATCAAACTATAACGGAGGTTTAGGAAAATGGGTAAAGAAATCAAATTGCGGGCCGGCACCCCGGACGACAACAATCGGGATTACCTCCCGGAGCGGATCAAGGGCTCTGACATTGTGGTGAACGAAAACGGGAACAACTCCCAGCCTTACCCGGAGCGGCTACAGGAATTCCACGCGGTGCTGAACCAGGAGGGCGAAATGGTGGAAAACCCGGAAGAGGGTATTGCAGGCACCTGGTACGAATATGTGCCGGAAAGCTTTGACCCTACCCGGAAAACACCCCTGGTGATGAGCCTGCATGGGGGCCTGATGACCGGCTGGGGGCAGTGTATTTACAGCAGTTGGTCCCTGCTGGCCGAGCGGGAGGGCTTTCTCTGCGTGTTCCCCAACGGGAACACCAACCGCTTTTGGCAGATGCAGTATTACATGAACCGCCACAGGAAAAAGCCCGCCCCCATCAACGGGCTTTCCGCCCTGGACCCCGCCCCCACCATTGAGGAAAATATTGACTGCAACTTTTTGTTGCGGCTGCTCAAGTACATCCAGAAGAAGTACCCGGTGGACGAAAAGCGTATCTTTATGCAGGGGATGTCCAACGGCTGCGGCATGACCCAGCAGTTTGCCCGCCGTTACGGGTACCTGCTGGCGGGCGCGGCCCACTCTGCCGGGCCGGGGCGCATCTGGGCCTTGATCGACGAGGAGCATAAGCTTATCAACCAGGGCGGCCCCCTGGCCGTGTGGGACAACCACCCGGAGAACAACGGCCACGGCAATGCCACCCTGGCGGACGAGGCCCGCTCCTGCCGGGAAAGCCGGCACTACTGGATGACCATCAACCAGTGCGAGCCTATGCCGAAGATCAGCATTGTGGGCGAGGACAATATGGCTTTCTTCAGCGGGAAGAAGGCCCCGTATGTGTTCAATGAAATTAAAATCAGGGACCACGGCCAGGCGTTGGACGAGGCGTTCCTATACTGGGACTACCTGTTTGCCGGCACCCGCCGGGGGGAGGACGGAGAAATCATCCAGGAGGCAACGCCGCTTGCAAGAGAGGGCGACCAGCAGGCAGCGGCCTTTGCCCCAGGCATGGCGCGGGCCTGGTGGCACAACCAGCCGGTGGAGTTGGACGCCGCCCCGGTGCGCTGGCAGAAACTGAAATACCATGGCCTCAACGGGGACCAACTGGTACGGGGGGAGTATACCTGTGTGCCCCTTACCTGCCTGGCTACCATAGCCGGCGGCACCCTGGAAACGGCCCCGGACGGCCTGACGGCGGTGATGTCCCTGCCGGACGGGCGCAGGCTACAGTTCGCCAGGGGCAGCATTGGCTGCCTGATAGACGGCCGGCTACGGAGTATGTATTGTGAGGCCCTGCACCGGGAAGGGCAGCTACTGGTCAGCGTGGAGTGGTTTGCCCGGTCTATTTTGGGCTGGACCGCTACAGAGTGCAATGGGGTCACATACATCACGGACCACCACGCGGAACTGGGGTACTGCATGGCTGACCTGATCAAGGACATCCTACAGGACCGGGTACTGCCTGAAAACTTTATTGAGGAGGCACTGAAGGAGTAACGGGCCTTATAGCAAAAAGAAGGGCACCCCTGCCGGGAGCGGGGGCGTCCTTCTTTGCCTTAAGGGGCTGTGTCAGTCCGGCTTGGGCTGCTCTTTTGCGGCTTTTTTCTTTTCGGCCAGAATGCGGTACTCGCTGGGGGTCATGTTCTCCAGCTTTTTGAAAATTTGGGTGAAGTGGGAAAAGTTGGAGTAGCCCACCTCCAGCGCCACCATGCTGATGGGCAGGCTGCTGGTGGCGAGCAAATCCTTGGCAAGGGTCATTTTGCAGTCTACAATATAGTTCTTGATGCTTTTGCCCGTTTCTTTTTTAAAGCGCCGGGTAAAGTACTCCGGGTTCAGGTGCACATGGTCCGCCACCTCCTTAACAGAGAGGAGCTGGTTATAATTTTCGCTGATAAACGCCTTGGCCTTCTCCACGTAGTCCAGTTCCTGGGGGGCCGCGGTGGAGGCTGCCACGGCGTCCAGCAGGAAATCCACCGTACGCTTTATGTCCTCCACGCTGGAAAAACTGTCCATACAATCCCGGTAGGTGAAGCCGTCGGTAAACAGGGCGTTGATGTCTACACCATTGTCGTAAAAATACTGGAAAAAGAGTTGGATGATTTGCTGGTGGATATCACAAAGGCGCTGGAACCGGTTGGGCATGGCGGCGATTTTTTCGTCCAGGCAGAAATCTATATCTTTTTTAAGCAGGCTTTTCTGCCCGGTGTACAGCAGCCTGCGCCAATGGTTCTGGTAGTCCGGCAGAGAAACGCCTATGCCGTCGGGTATCTGCCGCAGGGCAATGTGGGAAAGCATGGGCTCCTTGGCCACATTGTCCCTAATGTGGTCATTGGCAGCCTTTAAGGCTAGCTGGATATCGGAGAAAGGGAAACTGTCGCCATAATAGCAGGCAATGGGGCGGCCGGGGAGTTGGCGGCAGAGGGCCTGGTAAAAGGCGGAAACATCCCCTTCCCCCGCGGGCAGCTTTTCTTCGCGGTCGCTGATGAGCAGGACGGAAAACTGCCGGTAAGGGTTCATAAAGACAAACAGGTCCAGGGGGGCGAAGAAGGGGACGCTTTTCAGTGCCTGGCTGATGGCGCCCATGATCTGGCTTTGGGAAGGGTAGTCCTGCTCTTGGCGGGTATAGGCGAAAACATCCGCAAAAATCAACTGGACGGTGCTTTCCATATCTACCGGGTGGCCGGACTGGCTCAGCAGGCGGACACAACTGTCTACGGCGCCGGGGTCATTGGAATAAAGCTTTTGGATGATGGAGCCCAAAAACTCGCTTTCATGGGTCTGGAACAGGTGGCCGAACCGGGCGATGCGGCGGTTGTTGTAGTTGGCCCGTACGGCGTCTACGGCCCTTTGCAGCGAGGCCTCGATCTCCTCAAAGGGGGCGGGCTGGACAATGTAATCGAAACAGCCCAGCTTTACGCTGGCCTGGGCATAGGAGAATACGGCGTGGGAGGTTAGGACAATCCGCAGCACGTCGGGGTATTTTTCCTTTACGATGCCGTTCAGTTCCAACCCATTGCGCCCGGGCATCTCCACATCCGTCAAAAGGATCTGGATAGGGTGCTTTTCCAGCACCTGTAGGGCCTCCCCGGCGCTCATGGCGGTAAACACCCCGTCAAAGCCCAGCCGTGGGAAATGGATGCCGTTGAGTAGCCCCTTTAGGACGCTGGTCTGGTCGTCAACAATCAGGATGTTCATGGAGTATCTCCTTTCATTTCAGGATGGGCACGAAGATAACAGAGCAGGCGCCGCCGGTGGGCAGGTTGTAAAAAATGGTATGGAAATCCCCCTTATACACAATGGACATACGCCGCCGGAGGTTATTTATGCCAACATTAAGCTGATCGAACACACCGCAGGGCTCGTGGTTGATCCGCTCCAGTACCTGGGGGCTGTAGCCACAGCCGTTGTCAGAGCAGTGGATCTGGAGATACTCGCCGCCGTTGTAATCTACCCGGCTTACCTGTATGTGGAAGGAGAGGGGCACGCCAGTCCTTTCGTTGTACTTGTAGGCGTTTTCCAGGAAGGTCTGGATGATCAGCGGCGGCACCTTACAGGCCAGAAGGTCCGGGGGGACTTCCTGGCGGAGCAGGAGGATGCGGGAAGAGTCCAGCAGGAGGATACGGTGGTAGTCGTTTACCTCCTTCAGTTCCGATTCCAGGGTCACAACGGAAAGGTTGTCCTGGAAAATATAACGCAGATGGTTGGAAAAGCCCAAGATCATGCTTTTCATACGGCCATGCTCGCCGTTTTCCAACATACTGTACAGGCTTTTCAGGCAGTTTAAGAAGAAATGCGAGCGGGTTTGCAACTGGAAATACTGCAATAGGGCGTGTTCCCGTTGGGACTCCTTTTCATGCTTTTCCATTTCCAGGGCCGTGATATCGTCGCGCAGGTCTGCCAGGGCATTCTTGATGACCTCAAACTCCTCAAAATTAACGCTGGGCGGCTGGACTTCCTCCCTCTGGCCCTCTTTGTCCCGCAACTGCTGTGACATAACGCCAATTTCCTGTAAAGGCAGCACCAATACCCCGCTGAGGGCCCGGTAGAACACAAAGATGACCCCCGCTGCCAGCAGTACCACAAAGGCCAGGAATGCCAACTGGGGCACCACATGGGTGACAAGGGTGGAAAAGGGCGTTACCACGCATACCCCTATGCCGTAACCTTCCAACTGGACGGTATGCAGGATGAACCCCGGAACGGAAACCGCCCCATCCCGCTGGACAGAGCGCAGCAGGGTATCCGTGTCAATGCCGTGGCGTTCTGCCACGTCGCCGCCAACCAGGATATCCTTGGAGGAAAAGATGATGACGGAGCTCTCGTCGGTATAATTGGGCACAGGGCTCCGCTCCAGATAGGCGCGGATATTGAATAGGGAAAGGAGGGTTGCCCGCCCGTGGTTGTTCATCAGCACCATATAGGGGTCATACCCGTCAGAACTGGCAAACCAGGCGTCGTATTTTTCAAAGCCAAAGCCTTCTGGCTCCTTCCCCAGTTGGTGCAGGTAGCCGTTCAGTTCATTGTTGCGGACCTGGTCGGGGGAAACGCGGTTGCCCTGTACGTAATAGGCGGTGTCCTGGGCGTGGTCATACAGCATGGTAACCCCATAGGTGGGCGTATGGGAGAGCATAATCTGCCGCAGGTTGTACTGCTCTACCACGCGTTTAGAGTCCGCGTAATTGTTAAGCGTAAGCAACTGGAAACTGGGGTTGGCGTACACCATGTTATGGTTAAACTCTTTCAGCATATCCAGGTCCTCTGAAAGGGTCGCGGTGTACTTTTCCAGCGTAGTCAGGCTGTGGTCTAAAAGCTGGCGCGCATAGGCGTGAACCGAATAAATGCCATAGGCGCAGGTAACAGATGCCAGCAGCACCACCACTGCCCATGAGGAACGCCTAAACAGCTTTTTTACAGAGCGCCGTTTGTCCATCTTTCACTCCCCCCATCTATCCGTTTTCAGTTCATTTTACCATCCGCCGCTAGGAAACGCAAGCCTGTGTGGGCCCTTCTTTGGCAACCATCTCAGAAATATAACAAAACCAGACAAGTTTTTGGTAGTTTAGTTCACTGTCTGTTTGGTATACTGAGGACAACCTTAGAAGGGGGGAGGCAGAATACATGAAAACAATAAGCACTGCACGTAAAAAGCCCTTGCTGGTGAGATTAAAACGGTATTGGCCCCTGTACGTTATGCTGATACCGGGGTTCATCTACCTGATCATCAACAACTACCTGCCTATGGGCGGGCTGGTAATCGCCTTTAAGAAGGTGAACTATTCCATCGGCATTTTAGAGAGCCCCTGGGCGGGCCTTAACAACTTCTCCTTTATCTTCTCCACAAATGACGCCTATATCATGTTCCGGAACACCATCCTGTACAACCTGGCGTTTATTATCCTGGGGAACGTGTTCGGGTTGCTGGTGGCCATTGCCCTTGACACGGTGAAACAGAAGTTCCTTAAGAACTTTTCCCAAATCATCATCCTGATCCCGTACCTGCTCTCCATTGTGATCGTTACGTACATAGTGTTTGCGTTTTTAAGCCCCAGCAATGGGTTTGTCAATAACTCCATTCTGGCGCCTTTGGGCATTGACCGGGTAGAATGGTATAATGAGCCGGGGCCCTGGCCGGTCATCCTGACCATTGTTTATCTGTGGATGTCTTTTGGGTACACCTCCATCCTCTACTACTCCACGCTCATCGGCATTGAGAGGACCATGTATGAGGCCGCCGTTATTGACGGGGCGGGGGTGTGGAAACAGATCTTGCACGTAACCCTGCCCTGCATGAAGAAAACCATTATCATCCTGATGATTTTGGCCGTTGGGCGCATCTGCTACTCGGACTTTGGGCTGTTTTACCAGGTACCCATGCACAGCGGTATGCTGTACAGCACCACCCAGACCATTGATACCTTTGTGTACCGGGCCCTGTTGGAGCAGAACAGCATCGGCCGCAGCGCGGCGGCAGGGTTCTTACAGTCTGTGCTTGGGTTTGTGCTGGTTATAACCGCCAACGCCGTTGTAAGCAAGCTGGACAAAGAGAGCGCGCTGATTTGAGAAAAGGAGGGGATTGCCATGATTGTAAAGAACAAAGCCTTTAATCTTGCTGCCCATTTGTTTGTGGGATTTCTTATCGTCATCTGCATTGTGCCCTTCTGGCTGCTGATTATCAGCTCGTTTACCTCTGAGGCCGAATTGCTGCGCAACGGTTATTCCTTGATTCCCCAGAAACTTTCCTTTGTTACCTACGAGTTCCTGTGGACCATGAAGGACGGGGTATTGCGGGCCTACCTGATGAGCGTGATCATTTCTGTTACCGGTGTGGCGTCCAATGTGGTGCTTACCACGCTGTTCGCCTACCCGCTCTCCCGGCGGGACCTGCCGGGCCGGGGGGCCATCTCCATCTTCCTGTTTGTTACCATGCTTTTTAACGGCGGCCTGGTGCCGACTTATCTGATCTACACCCAGGTATTCCACATAAAGGACACCCTTGCCGGCATGATAATACCGGGGCTTCTGATGAATGCTTTCCATATTATCATGATGCGTACGTACATCAACTCCAACATTTCAGACGAAATTATGGAGTCCGCGCGGATTGACGGCGCCGGGGAATTCCGCTGCCTGTGGTCTGTGGTGCTGCCCTTGAGCAAGCCGATTTTGGGTACGCTGGCCCTGATGACTTTCATCGCCTATTGGAATAACTGGACCAACGGCATCTATTATATCCAGCAGCGCACCGAACTGTACGGCATCCAGAACTATTTAAAACGGATCATGGACACTGCCACCACCATGCAGCAGCAGATGTCCCAAGGCTATAATGTGGACCCAACCACAGTGCCTACGGTAGGTATCCGTATGGCGCTGGCGGTGGTAGCTGTGGTACCGGTACTGCTGATCTACCCCTTCTTCCAGAAATCCTTTGTAAAAGGTATTACCTTAGGGTCTGTGAAAGGGTAGCCCGCCCACGGCCGGGACGCACCATCCTTCGCACATAGCGGAGGATCCCTACAAAAGAAGCCAAAAAACTTGAAAAGCGGACAGCTTTGGGGTTTTTTGACTATAAAAACGCAGAGCATCTGCGAAATGATTAAGGAGGTACAGAACATGAAGAAATTCCTTGCGATGCTGCTTGTTTTCAGCCTGTTGTTAGCCTGCGCTGCCTGTGGCGGGGACGGGAGCAGCAGCCAGCAGAGCACAAGCTCCGCGGATTCCAGCACTGCCGGCACATCCAGTGAGGATGCCCCGGTGGAGAGCAACGCGGACGTGGAGGACGGGGACTATCCTGTGCTGCGGTTCAACATGAATACCGCTACCGGCGACCCCCGCTCCAAGACCAGCGAGGTCATGGACGCCATCAATGAGATCCTGCGGGAAAAGGCCCATGCTGAAATAGAGCCTGTATGGGTCACGTTTGCCGATATGCAGACACAACTGAACCTGCTGCTGACCGGCGGCGACGATTCCCTGGACTTCTTCTCCTCTTTCTGGTACCAGCCTCTTGGTATTCTGGTCAGCAACGGCCAGGTAGCGGAGCTGGACAGCCTGTTGGAAGAGTATGGCCAGGAAACAAAGGAACTCTTTGGCGACTATGAGGCAGTGCTGGACTGCGGCCGGGTAGGGGGCAAGCTTTACGGCATACCCAGCTATACGGCGTGGACAGCGCCCAACATCTACTTCAGCCAGAAGGCGGATGCCGATTCCGCCAATATCGACTGGAGCAAGGTAACGGATCTGGACTCTGCCACAGAGGCCATGCTGGCCATGAAAAAGGCCAACCCGGACCACTACTATATCCCCGGCTCTACCGAGCCCTACTGGATCCCCAAGGGTATTGACTACCTGGGGGACCAGAACTACCTGGGCGTGCTGCTTGACCCGGAGAAGAGCACCACCATAGAGAACTACTATGAGTCGGACTATTTCCTGAATATTATGGAGAACGTCAAAATCTGGCAGCAGAACGGCATTATCTCCCCCGATCCCATGAGCTGCAACAGCGCCACTTTGGCGAGTATGCAAAACGGCCTGGTTTCCGGCACCACCGGGTATAGCTGGGACGCGGCGGAGTTCTGCCACCAGGCCAATGTTTCCGGCGTGTACGGCGGCGATTTGGTGGGCGCGGAGATCAGCCCCTCCTATATCACCACCGGGAACGTGACCACCTACCTGTGGCACATCACCCCCTTCTGCAAGGAGCCGGAGGCTGCCATGCGGGTGCTGAACCTGCTGTATACCGACCCGGAGGTAGCTACCATATTCAGCTACGGCGTAGAGGGCGTTACCTACCAGTTGGACGAGAACGGGGCTGCCGCTTACCTGGATGGGGAGAACGGGCAGACCTCCGGCTGGACCGGCGGCCAGAGTTTCGTGGTGCCCAACGGTACCATTGTTCCCCTGTGGTTCGACCAGTCCCCGGACGCCAACGAGCGCATTTATGAGAGCAACAAGAACGCCAAGCGGTCTATCGCCCTGGGCTTTACCTGCGACATGGAGCCTGTAGCGGATCAGGTTGCCGCCTGCGCCAATGTGATCGCCCAGTATTACACGCCCCTTATGAACGGCGTGGTGGACATCGACGAGGTCGTGCCTGTGTTCCAAAAGGCGCTGCACGACGCCGGCATCGACGAGATCATCAAGTGTAAGCAAGAGCAGCTAGACGACTGGCTGGCCGCACAGGGCTAAGCCGTACAAATAGGAATCATCCGAATAGCCCCCCGCCTGTATAGGTGGGGGGCTATTCAAATCCCTACACCCCCTTGCCGCGCGAGCTGGGGGGCGGATAAGCGGATAGTTTATAAAAATGTGGAAAAAGCCGGCGGGATATGGTACAATCTTAGGTAGCTACATGAATTCGTCTGGGAAGGGATCTCAATCAGCCTATGAAAATACTGTTTGTGTGTACGGGAAATACTTGCCGCAGCCCCATGGCAGAGGGGTTGTTCCGCCAACTGCTGGAGAGGGAAGGGGACGGGGGCGCCTTATGCGGCAGCGCGGGGCTGGCAGCGGTAGAAGGGGCGCCTGCTACGGAAAACGCCGTGCTGGCCTGCCGGGAGGTAGGTGTGGACCTGGGCGGCCACCGGGCCCGCCGGGTGAGCCGGGGGCTTTTGCCGGCCTGGGATTTGTTTTTCCCCATGTCCAGCACCCACGCCTATATTTTGGAACAGGCCGGCGTGCCGCCGGGAAACATCTACCTGCCCGAACCGGTGGCAGACCCCTTTGGCGGGGATCTGGACGCCTACCGCCGGTGCCGGGATCACCTTATGGCGGAACTGGAAAAATTCTACCGGAAGGCGGCGGCCTTTAGGCAGGGGGGGGGCGGCGGATGGAAATAGTTCCCATGCAGGCCCGGCACCTGGACGCCGCCGCGGAACTGGAACGCCAGTGCTTTTCTTCCCCCTGGAGCCGGGAGGCTTTGGCCGGGGAACTGGAAAACCCCCAGGCCGTCTATTTGGTTGCCCAGGAGGAAGGCCGACTTTTGGGCTACGGCGGGATGCGCTTTGCAGCCGGGGAATACTATATCGATAACATTGCGGTATTTGCCGGATACCGGCGCCAGGGCGTGGGCCGGGCGCTGGTGTCTGGGTTGATTGGCCGGGCACAGGCGGACGGCGGGGCGTTTATCACGCTGGAGGTGCGGCCCTCCAATCAGCCTGCCGTGGCGCTTTACGCCGGCCTGGGCTTTGTGCAGGTGGGCCGGCGGAAAAATTACTATGATAAGCCCGCTGAGGACGCGTTGCTGATGACCCGGCGGCTGAAGGGGGAAGAGGTATGATCGTTTTGGGTATTGAGAGCTCCTGCGACGAAACCGCCGCCGCGCTGGTAGAGGACGGCCGCCGGATACTATCGTCTGTGGTGGCCAGCCAGATCGACGAACACAAGATATATGGGGGCGTGGTGCCGGAGATTGCATCCCGCCGCCACAGCGAGGCCATTACGGGCGTTACCGAGCAGGCCCTGTCCCAGGCGGGGCTTACGCTGGGGGCGGTAGACGCGGTGGCCGTTACCTATGCGCCGGGGTTAATCGGCGCGCTGCTGGTGGGGGTTAACTTTGCCAAAGGGTTGGCCCTGGCGGCAGGGCTGCCGCTGGTGCCGGTGCACCACCTACGGGGGCATATTGCCGCCAATTACCTATGCCACCCGGCGCTGGAACCCCCATTTTTGTGCCTGGTGGTGTCCGGCGGGCACTCCCACATTGTGGAGGTGGCGGATTACACCCAACTGCGGGTGCTGGCCCGCACCCGGGATGACGCCGCCGGGGAGGCTTTTGACAAAGCCGCGCGGGCCATGGGCATCCCGTACCCCGGTGGGGTGGAACTGGACAAGCTGGCTGAGGGCGGCAACCCGGAGGCATACCGCCTGCCAAAGCCAAAAGTGGAGGGTTCACCCCTGGATTTCAGCTTTTCAGGGCTAAAGACCGCGGCGTTGAACCTGCTGCACAATGCCGCCCAGCGGGGGGAAGATATTAGCGTCCCCGACTTGTGCGCCTCTTACCGCAAGGCAGTGGTGGACTGCTTAGCCGGCAGTTTCCGGCAGGCGGCCAAGGAAACCGGGGCAAAGGTACTGGCAGCGGCAGGCGGGGTTTCCGCCAACCGGCTACTGCGCCGGGAGTTAGCCGCCCTAAGCCAGGAAACCGGCCTGCCCCTGTATGTGCCGGCGCTGCACCTATGCGGGGACAATGCAGCGATGATCGCCGCCCAGGGCTATTACGAGTTTTTAGCCGGCCACACCGCCGGCATGGAACTGAACGCCTTTGCCCAGCGGGATATCAGCCTGTAAAGGGGGTAGGGGCATGAAACTGGAGGTGGATCCGGGCGGGGTGTGGTATCATGGCTCGGACAAGGCGTTTGATGTGCTCCGGGAGGGCAGCACCATTACCCAGTGGCAGGCCCTGGCCAGGGCGTTTTCCCATCAGCCTACCCTGCTGTGTACGGAGGATGACGGGAGTATCTGGCATAACGGGCAGAAAGCGGGCTGGCTTTATGCGGTGGATGAGCCTGTGGCGTTGGGGAAAGACTGCTATCCCCACCCCCGCACCGCCATGGAACCGCTTGCGGAGTTTGTGACCACCCGGCCGCTACGGGTAAGGGTCATTGCGCCATGCCTGGCGGCCGGGGCGAAAACTGGTCCAGGGGGATGACCGGCTGGCTGGGCATCGGCCCTACAAAAAGGAAAAAGCAGCCCCCTGAAGTTACGGGGCTACTTGCTTTCGTTCCCTGTAAGGAGAATGGGAGGGCAGCCGGTCCAGCGCCCATAGGCAGCGGGAAATACCCCACGGCCTTACCGCCGCCCCAAAAGGGCCCGCAGCCGTTCGAGGGGCGGCAGGGTGAGCCGCAGTACAGTGCCGGTAAGCAGGCCGGTAAGCAGGCTGAACGCCAGCAAGGCCGGTAAGTAGAATACCACGGCGGCAGAGGCCAGCAGGTATGCCACGCAAAGTTGGGCACAGTTGTGGGCAATGGCCCCGCAAACCCCGGTGGCTGCCAAGCCCAGGGGCGTCTTTTTTAAGGCCAGCCACATGGCCAACGTACTGGCAAGCCCACCGCAAAGGCTCATGATACCCGCCGTTAACCCGCGGGTGAGAAAGGCCGAACCGGCCTTCAGCGCGGCCAGGAGCAGGGCCCAGGGCAGGCCCAGGCTACCGGCAGCGTACATGGTTACAATGTTGGATAGACCCAGCCGCGCACCGGGGGGCATACCCGGCAGGGGTGGGAGCAGGCTCTCTGTAAGAGAAAGCGTCAGGGCCAGGGCCCCCAGCAGGCCGGCCAGCGCTACGGTACCGGATTTGTGCCCCACTTGCGCAGGCCTCCTTTCTGCGATGTGGATGCGGGGTTCCGCATCCATCTACGCATATATACTACCATACTGCGCCGGGGTTTTCAATCCTTTTCTATGGCGCGGGAAGAAGGGAGCGGACAAATGGGCGCCGGTTTGAAAGGGGTCGCCCTGTCCGTAGGGCGCTGGATAGGGAGCGGATTATGTGCTAGAGTCTGTCTTAAAACGCCGAAACGCCGTCTATTTTGCCCCAAAACGGTGCTTTCTGTGTCAAAAATTCTCGAAAGGCGGCAAGCCTTTCTTGCGGTTTTTTCCTTGAAAGCCCTCGTTTTTAGACAAAAATCCGGCATTTCTCCGGTTTTAAAACAGACTCTAGGCGGCGTCGTCAATAAAAATATGATATAATAGACCTCAAAGAAGAGGAGGGCAAAAAAATGGCGGGAGAACAGCATCGGCACGATATAAGCGACAGAGCGTGGGAGAAAATCAGGCCGCATACCATTGGTGAAAAGGGGACGCGAGGCGGCAATGCCCGGGATACCCGGCAATTTATCAACGGAGTATTCTGGATTCTGCGCACCGGAGCGCCCTGGCGGGACTT
>NZ_JAWXXJ010000029.1:0-39513 GCF_034335085.1 Acutalibacter caecimuris
GGCCCAGGGCCGAGAGGCGGCTGGGTCGGATCCGGGATGTCCACGCCGGGGTCATCCGTGGGCTCGGCAGTAGGCTCCGCGCTGGGCGTGGGGGTCGCTACCGGCTCCGGGGTGACGATGGGCGTAGGCGGCGTGGGGGGATCCACCGGGCCGGGGCCGGGGTCGGTGGGGTCGGGATCAGGATCTACCGGATCAGGCTGTATAACATTAACCTCGGCACGATCAGTGGGGTTCTCCTCATCAGGCTTGCCGTCATAATCCGCAGTGGCTGTGTTGACGATTATAGTACCTGCCTCTACATCTGCATTGACAGTAGCCTGAATCACCAGCGTGGCCACGTCGTTTGCCTCCAGTGTGCCAATGGTATACACACCGCCCTCAGGCTGCGTATCAACTGTTTCCTCCCCAAGTTGATAGCTGACAAAGGTCAGGTTGCTGTCCAGCACGTCGGTCACGGTCACATTGGTAGCCTGGGCATCGCCCGTGTTCTCTACCGTGATGGTATACGTTACCGTTTCGCCTGCCTTGGCTGCTGTTTTGTCGGCTTCCTTGCGCACGGTTATGGCCGGAGCGGCCGGCTCGGTTTCCTCGGTAACAACCACATTTTCGGATGTGTCCTCAGCCAAGGGCTCTCCGTCCTTCTCGACCTTAGCCGTATTGACATAGGTACCAGCCGCAGCCTCTGCGACAATCGCCTTGAAGGTGACAGACTGGCCGGCCTCCAGCGTGAAGTTGTCGGGGGTGACGGAGAAACCATCGGGGCTAGTGATTGCTACGCCTGTAAAGGGCTCGCTGTCTTTGGTCAGCTCATCCGCAATGCTCAGGCCGCTAACTGCGCTGGTGCCGTTGTTGGTAACAGTAATGTTCCAGCTTACGTCGGCACCGGCGGTGTACGCGGTCGCGTCGGGTATTTTGCTTATGCTGATGTTGGGCGTTTCCGCGTTCTGCTTCCACTGGGCGGTAATGGTGATGTTGCCTTCGAGATCCACCACAGGCTCGCCCCACTTGGTGAAGGTATAGCCTTCACGGGTAGGGGCGCTAGGATATAGCGTACTGTAGTCCCCGCCCTGGTCGATTGTCACCGTCTTTATCGGAGTGTTGGTGTAGCCGTCCTTCCAGGTGACGGTGATTGTTTTGTTCCTCTCCCACACTGCGAACAGGGTGGTATTGTCATTAAGCCGCAAGGTATTTTCGGGCATAACATCCGGCTCAGTAGCGTCGGAGCGGTTGCTCCAGCCCTTGAATGTGTAGCCAGATTTTGTCATTTGCTCTTTGCCTTTAACTATAACCTCGCTGCCAACGTTTACCATTTGTTTCGCAGGCGGATTTTCACCGCCATTCGCGTCATAGGTCAGCGTGACCTGAACGCTTGGGTTGGCATACCACTGTGCCGTCATCGTGCCGGTAACCGTGCTGCCGTCACGACCGGTCATAACAATTTGGCCATGCGATTCGGTAAAAGTGCCGTTGCCGCTATAAACCCACCCGCCGAATTTGTATCCATTACGGCTAGGCCGTTTGTCCACCTGCTCGTAGAAGGTGTGGGTGGCATTTTTTTCGCCGGTCAGGTTCAAAGCTGTTTCCGAGTCATGGTCTTTCCCATTCAGCGTACCGCCGTTATACTCCCAGTTGAGGATGTAGCTGTAGGTGGCGGGAGGGGCGGGGTCTTTGGTAGCCTGATAGATCAAGTATACGCCCTCGCCGGAATTTAGGCCAACCGTACTATTATATGGCGCTGAAGTTATGAGATCTGTGGTTGAACTCCCTTGAATCCCCCACCAACCTTTGCTCAGGAAAGCAGAAGTGCCATGATAGTGACTGGTCTGCCAGCCTTTTAATTCATACCCTTCGGGAACTGGGTTAAGTCGGTTATCATAGTACCATCTTCTTGATATGGTACTAGATGCCGTCCGGGGGCCAAAGGAGTATTCCGTCTTGGCCTTGTTCACATAGACCACCTGGAGGAAGTAAGAGCCGCTGCCGGAAGATGTACCGGGAACGGTGCTAGTTCCGGGGTCAGTCACACCGCCGGAGCTGGTGTGCTTTTCCCATTTAGAGGTGGTATAATAGATGGTATGATTTTTGTAGTTCCCGCTGTGGTCAATACTCTGACCCTCACGCAAGAAATTCGCAGTCGGGAAATATTGATGGGGGCGGCACTCAATTTTTGTCACCGTGCCGTAGTCGTAGTCCGCATATGCCGTCCCGGCGATCAAACTGGATACATAGGGTACCCGGTTTGCAATTTGGATATATCTCCCGGAATTCAGTGTGTCAGTTCTTAGAGTAACGCCGTTAACCACATAGTTTACCGTAATTTGGTCGTATGTGTTTGCCGACGCGCTCAACGGCACCATACCCACCAGCAGCACGAGGGCAAGAACAAGAGCAAGACCGCGCTTGCCGAGCTTAGATAGATTTTTCATGCGATTCTTCCTTTCTTTGCGAAATGGTTTTCGGATGCAAAGGATCCGGCGGCTGGGCTGCCTTAGCGCATAGCTGCGCCGTAGGCCCCGTGGCTTTGCGCGACCGCTGTTTCCAGCGGATTGCCATGTTTACCAGCAGCCGGGCTAACATAGCATCGCTTTTTGTGTGTTATGCATAGTTTACACCTGCCGATACCTTAGTTCCCATAGCTTTGCGTCGCGCGGTTTCCCGCGGTTTGCCTAATGTTTGTGAACTTTGCGGCCTGCCCGGTGTTCCCGGCCCGTCCGTCTTTGCCCCGTCTGGCTCCGCGCAAATACAAAGGGGCTTTTTTGCATTTGCGGGGCTGCCCTCCTTCCTCTTAAGGTGGATTTATGTCAACGCCCCAACCAGCAGGGCGGGACATACTTACTTGATCTGGCCGGCGGCGTATTTCTGCAAAAAGTCGTCGTGAAGGGCCTTTTCCGCCTGTTTCCGGGCGCTTACGGCCTGTTCAAAGTCGGTAAAGCTGCCCAGGTTGTACCGCCTGCCCTGAAAGCAGATACTGGCCCGCCAGCGCCGCTTGGTGGGGCGCCAATCCACCCCGGGTACGCCGCTGGTGTTGTTTTTGCGGACAGTTTTGGCCTGGAGCATCTCTACGCAAGTACCATGTATATAGGTGGCGTTGGGGCGGCAACCACAACTGGTGGTGTGGCCCTCCCGCAAGTGGCCGGTGGTAACGGTTATCTCCCGGCCGCAGTCGCACCGGCAGTGCCAGGCAGTGCGCCGGCCCACGTTTTCGGCCGGGTTAATTACCACTAATTTGCCAAATCGTTGGCCGGTTAGTTGCAACTTCTTGCGGGAATATGGCATGATCTCTCCCCCTTATCACCCATGTATTGGCGGCTTGCAAGATAGTGTACTTTCTTGTAAGCCGCCAGGCATAAACTTTTGTTGGAGAAAATATGCCTTTCTTGCTGGAAGTATCTTGCTTATTTGTAAAAACTGTGGTAAAATATATGTGCTAAAGCAGCAGAGAAAAGCTTACAAGAAAGTACACTTTCTTGTAAGCTTTTGGCTTTCTTTTGGCAAAAAAATGGCTTATGTTTTGGCAAACCGCTTGACCTTGCGCCTAAAACAGGGTACAATGAGCTTGGCAATCTGTGCATTTTGCCATTATCCCCTCACCCCTATTATGAAAGGAGCCCTCCCATGACTTCCCTGACCCCCAAATTCCCCCATCTGCTTCACGGCGGCGACTACAACCCCGACCAGTGGCTGGACAGGCCCGACATCCTGGAGCAGGATATCCTGCTGATGAAGGAGGCCCACATCAACTGCGTTTCCCTGGCCATCTTCGCCTGGGCCAAGCTGGAGCCCCAGGAGGGCGTGTACCGGCTGGACTGGCTGGAGCCCATCATCCAGAACCTCTACGAAAACGGCATTTACACGGTGCTTGCCACCCCCTCTGGCGCCAAGCCCCGCTGGATGAGCGAAAAGTACCCGGAGATCCGCCGGGTGTCCGCCACGGGCCAGCGGGATCTTTCCGGCGGGCGGCACAACCACTGCTATACTTCCCCGGTCTACCGGGAGAAGGTCCGGGCCATCAACACCCAACTGGCTAAGCGCTTTGCCGGGCATCCGGGGGTGATCCTCTGGCACCTCTCCAACGAATACGGCGGCGAGTGCCGCTGTGCGCTGTGCCAGGCGGCTTTCCGGGACTGGCTAAAGCGGAAATACGGCAGCCTGGAGGCCCTGAATAAGCAGTGGTGGACGGACTTCTGGAGCCAGACCTTTAACAGTTGGGAGGAGATCCATACCCCTGCCCCCCGCGACGCCTGGGGCGGCAGCGAGCCGGTACACGGCCTCAGCCTGGACTGGAAACGCTTTGTGACCGGCCAGGTGGCGGACTTTATTGCCGCCGAGCGGGACGCGGTGAAGGCGGTAGACCCGTCCATCCCCGTAACCGCCAACCTGATGTATGACTTCTACTACTACAACTACTTTAAGTTTAAGGACGTGCTGGACGTGGTGTCTTGGGACGCGTACCCCCAGTGGACGGGCACGGAGGCGGACATAGCCACAGCGGCGGATTTCGCCCTGTGGCACGACGTCATGCGTTCGCTGAAACAGCAGCCCTTCCTGCTGATGGAGTCTACCCCCAGCACCATCAACTGGGGGCCGGTTTCCCGGCTGAAACGGCCGGGTATGCATCTGGCAGCCAGTATGCAGGCTGTGGCCCATGGGTCCGACTCTGTGCAGTATTTCCAACTGCGGAAAAGCCGGGGCGCCCAGGAGAAGTTCCATGGGGCTGTGATCGACCACTGCGGCCACAGCGGCACCAGGGAGTTCCGGGATGTGGAAACCGTAGGCCGCCGCCTGGAGGCCCTGGATGAGGCCATCTGCGGGTCGCAGGTGCGGCCGGAGGTGGCGTTGGTGTTCGACATGGAGAACCGCTGGGCCGTGGAGGGGGCTGCAGGCCCCCGGAACTGCGGCATCCACTACGCCGAGGACGTGCGGGCCCATTACCGGGCCCTGTGGCAGATGGGCGTGCCGGTAGATATTGTGGATGAGGAGTGCGAAATTAGCGGTTATAAGCTGGTAATCGCCCCCATGCTGTACCTGCTGCGGGCAGGCTTTGCCGGAAAGCTGCGGGCCTTTGTGGAGCAGGGCGGCACGTTGGTTGGCACCTACCACACCGGGCTAGTAAACGAAAACGACCTGTGCCACCTGGGCGGCTGGCCCGGTGAGGGCCTGGGGGAGGTATTCGGCATTTGGCACGAAACCACCGACGCCCTGTGGGATGGGGAGCGCAACCACATACGGGTGGACGGCAAAACCTACCCGGTCAGCGAGTTGTGCGCGCTGATCCATGCCCAAGGAGCCCAGGTGCTGGGCACCTACGGCGAGGATTTTTATGCCGGCGAACCCGCGTTGACGGTAAACCCATACGGCCAGGGCCGGGCTTACTACCTGGCGGCCAGGGCTGGTAGGGATTTCTACCAGGATTTTTACACCGGGCTGATCGGGGATTTGGGCTGCAAGCGCGCCCTGCCCCAGCCCCCGCCGGAGGGGGTAGAGGCCTGCCTGCGGGAGAAAGACGGCGCCCGGTATGTGTTCTTGCAGAATTTCAGCGGCAAGGCCCAGCGCGTGCCCCTGCCCGCGGGCTGTGTGGATGTGCCCGGCGGCCAGCCGGCCCCGTCGGTGGAACTGGCGGGGTATGACGCCAGGGTGATCCGCCTGCCGGGACAGGGATAAGCCGGGGCCACAGGCAAAAACCGTTTTGGGCATGAAAAAAAGGCCGGTACAGCACTGTGTACCGGCCTTTTTTGTTGGGGGATATTTTTGCCCCTTTGCCTGTTTAGCCCAGCTTGTTTCCGGCGGCGTTAGGGGCCTTGCCGCGCTTTTGCAGCAGGATAACGCCCAGGAAGGCCAGGCCCAGCAGCAGCAGGGAGGCCGCTATGGTGACAAGGGCATTGCGGGCGAACCCGGCCACTATGTAGCCGAAAAAGCATACCACAGCCACCAGGGTGGCGTAGGGCAACTGGGTTTCCACATGGCGCAGGTGGTCGCACTGGGCCCCGGTAGAGGCCAGGATGGTGGTGTCGGAAATGGGCGAGCAGTGGTCGCCATAGACCGAGCCCGCGAGGGTCGCGCCCAGGGCGGGGATCAGCACTCCGGCGCCCTGGGGCCCGGCGCAGATCATGGACACGATGGGCAGCAAAATGCCAAAGGTGCCCCAGGCCGTGCCCATGGAGAAGGACAGGAAGGCCGCCACCGCGAACACAATGGCCGGTACCAGGCTGAAGGACAGGTGCCCGCCGGACACCACCTGGCTGACGAAGTTGCCGGTGCCGATCATCTCCCGGCACACGCCGCCCAGGGCCCAGGCCAGGATCAGGATGGTGAGGGCGGGGATCATGGTCTTGATGCCGTCCAGGATGCCTGTGACAAAGGCCTGCATGGTCATCAGCTTACGGGGCAAGTACATGGCCAGCGCCACCAGAAGGCCCGCAAAGGTGCCCAAAGTCAGGCCGGCTACAGGGTTTTCGCCAATGGCCTGGGCAAAGCTGACGCCCTCGAAAAAGCCCCCCACATAGGCCATGCCGAAGATGGCGGTTACGATCAGCGTGGCAATGGGCAGCACCAGGTCCAGTACCGTGCCCTGGGGTTGGGCCTTTTCCTCCCCTGCCGCCATGGGGCTTTCCGCCTGGGCCGTTTGCTGCTCTTCCGCCTGTTTCATGGGGCCGAAGTCAAAGCTGGTGGCGCTGAGGAACAGTACCATCGCGATGGTCAGCAGGGCGTATAGGTTGTAGGGGATCGTCTGGACAAAGGCGTTGAGCCCGCCGGCCTCTTCCACCTCAGAGGCCACTGCCACCGCCCAACTGGAAATGGGGGCGATGATGCAGATGGGCGCGGCCGTAGCGTCCAGCAGGTAGGCCAGCTTTTCCCGGGAAATACGGTGTTTGTCGGTAATGGGCCGCATGACCGTGCCTACGGTTAAGCAGTTGAACCCGTCGTCCAGGAAAATCAGCAGGCCCAGCAGCGCGGTGGTCAGCTTGGCGCTACGCTTGCTTTTGATGCGGCGGATTGCCCACTGCCCATAGGCCGCCGTGCCCCCCGAACGGGTTACAATGACCACCAGCGACCCCAGCAGCACCAGGAAAATGATCATATACCCGTTGGCGCCGATCTTCCCGGCCATCATGTCAAACACATAGGTGACAGCTTGCAGGATGTTCCCGCCGGTGGAAAAGCTATAGATGCACATTCCCGTGAAAATGCCCAGAAACAGCGACAAGTATACCTCTTTGGTCAACAGCGCCAGGGTAATGGCCACCACCGGCGGCAAAATTGACAGCCAGCCGGCGTCGATCATCTCCAGCCCCATACAAATACCTCCTTCGTCTTGCTAAAATGATTTCACCTGCAACGATTTTACCTCTTTTCCCTCCAAAACGCAAGCCAAACTTTCCCATCAATCCCGGCTTTTTTCCCAATGGGGGCTTTATGGCCTTCCGGCGGCCGGGCGCGCCCGGAAAGCGGCGCCGGCTGCTGGAGGCGGGCATTGGGATAGCCCTCACCCGTTTGGGTGGGGGCTATTCTGTGCTTGGCTGTGTTGGGCTGCGTGGGGCGCGGTTTTGGGCCTATCCTTTAAGGTAGCTGGTTCCCGGCGGCCAGGTACAGGGCGTACCAGTCCTCCCGTGTAAGCTGCACTTCGCAGGCCGTGGCAATGTCCGCCAGGCGCTGGGGGTTGGTGGTTCCGCAGATCACCTGCATACGGGCCGGGTGGCGCAAAATCCATGCCGCGGCCATAGCCTGCTTGCTGGCCCCGTACTTCTCCCCCAGCTCTGCCAGCTTGGCGTTCAGTTCCGGGAACTTCTCGTTGTCCAGGAACACCCCTTCAAAGAACCCGTACTGGAAGGGCGACCAGGCCTGTATGGTGACGCCCTTTAGGCGGCAGTAGTCCAGCACCTCGCCGTCCAGGTCGGCGGAATGGGGGAACGCCGTGTTGGTGCACAGGGCGTGGTCGATCAGCCGGGTCCACATCAACCCAAACTGTAGTTGGTTGGCCACCAGTTTCTGCTTGACGCCTGCCTGCAAAAGCTCCATCTGCCGGGCATTGAAGTTGCTTACCCCAAACCTGGCCACCTTGCCGCTGGCCTCCAGCCGGGCAAACGCCTCGGCCACTTCCTCCGGCTCCATCAGGGCGTCGGGGCGGTGGAGGAGGAGCAGGTCCAGCCGGTCGGTTTTTAGGCGGCCCAGGATGCCGTCTACGCTTTGGAGGATGTGCTCTTTGGAGAAGTCGTACATCCCTTTGCGGATGCCGCATTTGCTTTGCAGGATCACCTTCTCCCGCAGGCCGGGTTCTTGTGCCAGCACCTGGCCGAATACGGTTTCGCTGCCGCCGCCCCCGTAAATATCCGCGTGGTCAAAGAAATTGGCGCCGCACTCTATGGCTGTGTGCATATACCGCGACAGCGCGGCCGGTTCCATACTGGCGATACGCATACAGCCTACCCCGATGGCAGGGGCCTGTAGCCCGCCCAAGTCCACATAGTTCATGGTTTTCTCCTCTGTGATGATTTGATTTTTGCCCCTTTGGCCCTTAGCTAAGCTGGAATACCGCGCTGGCATGGGGGGCCAACTCCATGGCCAGCCGACCGTCTTTTACGGCTACGGTTTCGCCGCTCCACAGTTCCTGGCCGGCGGTGGTTTCCGGCCAAAGGCCGGCCAGATCCATGGCCACCTGCCGCTCCTCCTCAGAGAGGTTGAACAGGGCCAGGTAGCGCTGGCCGGTTTTCTGGTTTTCGGCCACCCACACGGCCTCTTCTTCGTCCCGGCGCTGCTGGTCGGGGCGGCAGTCCGGGGTCAGCATGGCCAGCACCCGGGGGTTGGTCAGCAGGCTGAGGGTCCAGCCGTCCAGCTTGGTCATCTCCGCCCCCAGCATCAGGGGCGAACCGAACAGGCACCACAGGTTCATCATGGTGCGCTGCTCGTCTTTGGTAAAGCCAGTTTCCCGTTCCCGGGCAAAGCCGCCCCCCAGCCGGCCCACGGGGAGCATATCGCAGTCCGGGTAGCAGCCAGCCTTTACGTGGTCCTGCCAGATCTCGCAGCGGGGGAACATATCCTTCAGTAGGGGCCACTCGTCCCAGAAGTCGTCGGAAATCCGCCACATATTGGCGTACTTTTGGTACTGCCAGGACTTTTGGATAATGGCCGGCCCGGGGGACAGGGACAGCACAATGGGCCGCCCGGCCTTTTGGATGGCGTTATAGAGCATCTCGATCTCATGCTTGCGGGCAAAGCCCAGCTCGGTGTGGAAGTTCAGGTTGTCGGTATTGCAGATATCGTCGCACTTGATGAAGTCTACCCCCCACTGGGCGTACTGGGCGATGATGGAATCGTAGTAAGCCTGGCCTTCGGGGGTGTTCCGCACGCCGTACATATCCGGGTTCCAGCGGCACACATTGTTGGGCTCGGCAATGTGGTTGGCGGTGGTATCTGTGCCCAAAATCTTCAAGTGCTGGTGGGCCGCCTGCCGGTGGATGCCCCGCATAATGTGGATGCCGAACTTCAGCCCCAGGCTGTGGATATAATCTGCCAGAGGCTTAAAGCCCTGGCCCCTTGCCGCGCTGGGGAACCGGGCCGGGTCAGGCTGTAGGCGGCCGTACTCGTCCAGTTCGGCGGTGTTGAAGGGGATGTAGAAGTAGTCCTTGTCGATGTTTTCGGCGTGGTGGGCGTACCACTCAATGTCAATGACAATGTACTCCCACCCAAAGGGTTTCAGCTTTTCGGCCATAGCCTGGGCATTGGCCTTCACCTGCTCCTCTGTGACGGAAGTGCCGTAGTAGTCATAGCTGTTCCACCCCATGGGCGGGGTGGGGGCAAACGCGTTTTTGTTCATGTTTTGTCCTCCTTTTTGGTATGGGGCGCCCGGACCTTGGCCCTTCAAAAATATAAAAAAGCAGTTCCGCTTAAGCACAATAGGGAGGATGTGCCTAAATCAAAAAGGAAATGTTCGAAAGGCCCCATGCAGGCGTCCAGAGGGCCTATGGCCCTTTGGTGGGGATTCTTTAAGGGGCAAAGCCCCTTGAGCCGCCGGAGGCGGCCTTAAGGCACCCCAAAAGCTACCCAAAGGCTACCAAGCCAGGGCGGCCAGGGCTGTCAGTAAGGGCAGGGAGAGGATGGACAGCAGGGTGCTGAGCACCACCGTACGGCAGGCGTAGGCGTAGTCCCGCCCATACAGTTGGGCATAGACGGCCACATTGGCCCCCACCGGGGCAGCCGCCGCAATCAGGATAACGTACTTCATGGTAGCGCTTACCGGGGCCAGCATCACCAGCAAAAGGGTGACGGCGGGGATCAGCAGCAGGCGCACCCCGCTAAGGGCGTACAGCCGCGGGGAGAGGAAGGTTTCCCGCAGGCTGGTTTGGGCCATGTACACCCCCAGCACCAGCATGGCAATGGGGGAGTTCAGCGCCGCCACCCCGCCAATGGCCCCGCTGAGCACCCCCGGCAGCTTGGCCCCCAGCCCGCTGGCAAACAGCGCCAGCCCTATGGCCGCGCCTATGGTGATGGGGTTCAGCAGCAATTCCCTGGGGGACAGGGGCTTTTTCTCCCCCTTGAGCAAAGCCGCGCCGTAAGTCCACTGTAAAAGGTTCAGCAGCACCACAAAGCCTACCAGCAGGAACACGGCCTCATCCCCAAACCCGGCCCGTACCAGGGGGATACCCATAAAGCCGCAGTTGGAGAACGCCGCCGCGAAGTCATCGACGGGGTGGTTTTTGTAAATGACCCGCGCCATTACCAGCGACACCAGCAGCGCCCCGGCGGCCAGCAGGGCGCTTAGCCCCAGGTCTGCCAGGCGGGCAAGGGAGAACTCCACACAAAAGCTGTGGATGATCACCGTGGGGATGATCAGCCATAGCAGCAGGTTGGCCAGGGACTTGCTCCCCTCTTTGGTGATCTTTCCCCCTTTAAACAGGGCAAACCCCACCATCATGTAGATTGCCATGGTCAATGTCTGCTGGAATACAATCCATGCGGTTTCCAAACCCCGCCACACCCCTTCCTTTTACTTATCAAACATTATAAGCCAAGCCCGGTGGTTTGTCAATTATTTCCCGCCCCCTGCCCAAAAACCCCAAAAGGCCCAAAAAGCCCCCGGAGAGCAGCCGCTCCGGGGGCCTTGCAAGTTGCATGGCAGGGGTGCCTGCCTATGGTTTACCGCCGGTCATGATCCCTTCTGGGCGGGCGGCGGTCCCGGTTATCCCGGTTATCCCGATTGTCCCGCCGGGGGCCGTCGCGGTGGGGACCGTCGCGGTGGGAACCGCGGTCATTGCTGATGTCGTTCTCTGGCACGGCGCCGTCCAGGTCGATGAGGGCGTCCCGGCGGGAGAGGTTCAGCCTGCCCTTGTCATCGATCTCCAGCACCTTCACCTTCACCACGTCGCCCACGTTCACCACGTCCTCTACCTTCTCGGTGCGCTTGACGTCCAGGCGGGAGATGTGCACCAGCCCCTCTTTGCCCGGAGCGATCTCCACAAAGGCGCCGAAGTCCATCAGCCGGGTGACCCGGCCGTTGTAGTAGCTGCCCGGCTCCGGGTCATTGACAATGGTATCTACAATGTCCATGGCCCGGCGGCACTTCTCAATATCCAGGCCGGAAATGAACACATGGCCGTCCTCTTCCACATCCATGGTAATCTCGCACTCGGCGCAGATTTTCTGGATGACCTTGCCGCCTGTGCCGATAACCTCCCGGATCTTATCCACGGGGATCTGCATACTGAGCATTTTGGGGGCGTAGGGCGACAGCTCAGGCCGCACCTCCGGGATGGCTTTCAGGATGATTTCGTCGATAATATAGTTGCGGGCCTTGTGGGTCTTTTCCAGGGCCTCCTTTACCATTTCGGGGGTCAGGCCGCTGATCTTCAGGTCCATCTGGATGGCGGTGATGCCCTTTTTGGTGCCGCCCACCTTAAAGTCCATATCGCCGAAAAAGTCCTCCACACCCTGGATGTCCACCATGGTCATCCAGCGGTCGCCCTCGGTGATCAGGCCGCAGGAAATGCCTGCTACCGGCGCCTTGATGGGTACGCCGGCGTCCATCAGGGCCAACGTGGAACCGCAGATGGACGCCTGGGAGGTGGAGCCGTTGGAACTGAGCACCTCGCTGACCAGGCGGATGGTATAGGGGAACTGGTCCAGGTCCGGCACCACCGGCACCAAAGCTCGCTCGGCCAAAGCCCCATGGCCGATCTCCCGGCGGCCGGGGCCCCGGCTGGGCCGGGTTTCGCCTACGGAGAAGGAGGGGAAGTTGTAGTGGTGGATATACCGCTTGCTCTCCTCCTCGTCAATGCCGTCCAGCAACTGGTTGTCCCGGATGGAGCCCAGGGTAGCCACGGTGAGCACCTGGGTCTGGCCCCGGGTGAACATACCGGAACCGTGGGTGCGGGGCAGCAGGGCCACTTCTGCGGCCAGGGGGCGCATTTCGTCCATACCCCGGCCGTCTACCCGTTTCTGCTCGTCCAGCAGCCAGCGGCGCACCACGTACTTTTGGGTCTTATAAAGGCACTCGTCGATCTTGGCCTCCTGCTCCGGGTATTCCGGGTCAAAGCGCTCGTGCACCTTGTCATACACAGGCCGCAGCCGGGCGTCCCGCACGGTCTTGTCATCGGTATCCATGGCCGCGCGCACGTCCTCCTCGGCAAAAGCCTTAATGGCCTCGAACATCTCCGGCTCCGGCTCATTGCTGGGGTACTGGAACTTCTCTTTGCCGATCTCCGCCTGGATGCCCTGGATAAACTGTAGAATATGCTGGTTGGCCGCATGGCCGGCCATAATGGCGTTGTACATTTCCTCATCGCTGACTTCGTTGGCCCCGGCCTCGATCATAGCGATGCGCTCGGTGGTGGAGGCCACGGTAACGGCCATCCGGCTTACCTTGCGCTGCCCGGCGGTGGGGTTGATCACGTACGCCCCGTCGATCATCCCCACGGACACGCCGGAAATAGGCCCGTTCCAGGGGATATCCGAGATGGACAGGGCAATGGAGGTGCCTACCATCGCGGCGATCTCCGGCGAGCAGTCCTGGTCTACGGACATCACCGTGCAGACGATGGACACATCGTTGCGCATATCCTTGGGGAACAGGGGCCGGATGGGCCGGTCGATGACCCGGCACACCAGCACGGCTTTCTCGCTGGGGCGGCCCTCCCGTTTTAAAAACGAGCCGGGTATTTTGCCCACAGAGTAAAGTTTCTCCTCAAAATCCACGGAAAGTGGGAAAAAGTCGATGCCGTCCCGGGGTTTGGCCGAGGCGGTGGCCGCTACGTGCACCACGGTATCCCCATAGCGTACCAGGCACTCGCCGTTGGCCAACTGGCCCATTTTGCCGGTTTCTATGACCAGCGGCCGCCCGGCAAAGTCCGTTTCATAGCGCTTAAAATTCTCAAACATAATTTTCCCTTTCTCCCCTTTTTTTCAGGGGCAATTTTTGCAGACGGCCCTGTTTGACAAAGCAAACCGCCCCACAGCGCCTGTACCGGCGGCTTGATTTGTAAAACAGGGAACCATCTGGAAAGCGGTTATGGGGTATAAAGCGAAAAGGCGGCGGTCTGCCGGCAGGCAAAACCGCCGCCCTCGCTCATGCCCTTCTGGCTTTGGGGACGCCCCCCATTGCTTACTTGCGGATGCCCAGCTCGGCGATGATGGTACGGTAGCGCTCGATGTCTATCTTGGTCAGATAGTTCAAGAGGTTCCGGCGCTGGCCAACCATTTTCAGCAGGCCCCGGCGGGAGTGGTGGTCCTTCTTGTTCACGCGCAGGTGGTCGGTCAGGTCGTTGATGCGCTTGGTCAGCACAGCGATCTGCACCTCTGGCGAGCCGGTATCGCCCTCATGGCGGGCATACTTCTGGATGATCTCGGTCTTTTCCGCTTTGGTCATGATCTTCACCTTTTTCCGCGGCAGCAGCCCGGCGGCCCCGCCGCTGTAATATACACCCGCTCCCACAGGCAAAGGTTGGTGGTTCCTCTGTCCGAGGGAAGGGTATCTAAGCTATTTTAGCATACTCCAACTGGTTTGTAAAGCCTGTTTTTCCCCGGAAACAGCCCCGCCCGGAATCCCTCAGCCCGCAAGGTCCAGACCCACCCGCCCGGTTTTGGGGTTAACGGAAACCCCACAGCCCCCCAGCCAGCCGTACGCCGGCAGGCGGCCCATTAGGTTGCGCAGCATACACACCAGCATGGGGTGCAGGGCCCGGTCCTGGGGGCTGTTCATCACGTAGCTGCGGCGTAGCTTTTTCTCCAGTTCCTCCCGGTGTTTCTCCACCTCCGGCAGCGCCACCGCCAGGGGCATCTCCGAAAGGCACAGCCAGAAGTACCACAGCGGGAACCAGGGCCGTTTCTTCTCGCCGGCGTGGCGGTTATAGTTATCCACGCGGCTTTGGATCCACGCGGTATCCTCCGGCGCGGCGGCGCACAAAAACCGCAGCGCCACCAGCGAGGCGTCAAAGCACTCCCCCATCCCGTCGTCCTGGTTGCCAAAGCAGGTGCCCCGCAGCCGGCGCAGGGTCTGTTCCTGCATGGCCTGTACCTGGGGCTCCTCCGGGGCCAGCAGGCAGAGCAGCCGCAGGGTTTCCAGTTCATACAGGTTGCCTGCCAGGATCTTCGTCTTGGCCGTCTGCCCCATCAGGCTGCGCACCTGTAGCCCCTCCTCCGGCACATAGAACACCGGGTAAAGCGCCCGTTTCCCTTCCGGTTCCGCCGGCCCGGCCGGCCGCGCACCGGCCAGTATTCTGGCGGCAATGTCCGCCCGTTCCTCCGGGGGGATGGTTTCCCCCCGGATCAGCCGGTAATCGGTTTCCACCGCTAAGCGGTAAGGGCTTTTTTTGCACATACTTCCCGCTCCTTTCTTCTCTCTTCGGCAGGCATCCCTTCCATGGGCAACGGCCACCGGCGCTTACAGCACCAGCCCCCGCAGGTACTGCCCGGTATAGCTGCCCTCTACCTTTGCCACCTGCTCCGGGGTACCCTCGGCCACAATGAGCCCGCCCCGGTTGCCCCCCTCCGGGCCCAGGTCAATGATATGATCCGCTGTCTTGATCAGGTCCAAATTGTGCTCGATCACAATGACGGAGTTGCCCTTGTCCACCAGTTGCTGCAACACCTCGATCAGCTTATGCACGTCCGCGATATGCAGGCCGGTGGTGGGCTCGTCCAGAATATACACCGTTTTGCCTGTGGGCCGGCGGGAGAGTTCGGTGGCCAGCTTGACCCGCTGGGCCTCGCCACCGGAGAGGGTGGTGGCCGGCTGGCCAATCTTTACATAGCCCAGGCCCACATTGTTGAGGGTTTGCAGCTTGCGGGCCAGCCGGGGCAGGTCCCGGAAGAAGTCCAGGCCCTCTTCGGCGGTCATTTCCAGCACGTCGTAGATATTTTTGCCCTTATACTTTACTTCCAGGGTTTCCCGGTTGTAGCGGTGGCCCTTACACACCTCGCAGGGCACGTACACATCCGGCAGGAAGTGCATCTCTATGCGGATGATGCCGTCCCCCTGGCAAGCCTCGCAGCGGCCGCCCTTTACATTAAAACTGAACCGCCCTGCGTTAAAGCCCCGTAGCTTTGCCTCCTGGGTGCTGGCAAACAGCTCCCGTATATCGTTGAACAGCCCGGTATAGGTGGCCGGGTTGGAGCGGGGCGTGCGCCCTATGGGGGACTGGTCGATCTGGATGACCTTGTCCAGATGTTCCAGCCCCAATATCTCCCGGTGGGCTCCGGGGAAGGTGTGGGCCCGGTTCAGTTCCGCGGCCAGTTTTTTATAGAGGATCTCGTTGATCAGCGACGATTTGCCGGAACCGGACACCCCGGTTACGCATACCAGTTCCCCCAGGGGGATCTTCACGTCCAGGTTTTGCAGGTTATTCTGGGCCGCGCCTTTTATTTCCAGGAAATGCCCGTTGCCCTCCCGGCGTTTCTCTGGTACCTCCACCTTCTTCCGGCCGCTGAGGTAGTCCCCGGTTACGGAGCCCTTACACTTCATAATGCCCTTAACCGGCCCGGCGTAGATCACCTGCCCCCCGTGTACCCCGGCGCCGGGGCCGATGTCCACGATATAGTCCGCCTCCCGCATGGTTTCCTCGTCGTGCTCCACCACAATCACCGTGTTGCCCAAGTCACGCAGGCGTTTCAGGGTGCCCAGCAGCTTGCTGTTGTCCCGCTGGTGCAGGCCGATAGAGGGCTCGTCCAGGATATACAGCACCCCCATCAGGGAGGAGCCGATCTGGGTGGCCAGCCGGATGCGCTGGCTCTCCCCGCCGGAAAGGGTGCCGGAGGACCGGGAGAGGGTCAGGTATTCCAGCCCCACGCTTTGCAAAAAGCCCAGCCGGGACTTGATCTCCTTTACAATAGGCGCGGCAATAAGCTTTTCCCGCTCCGTCAGTTCCAGGGCCTTGACAAACTCCAGGGCCTCGGTAACGGACTTGTCGCAGAAGTCGGCGATATTCACCCCGCCTACCGTTACCCCCAGGCTTTCGGGGGAAAGGCGCTTGCCATGGCAGGCATCGCAGGGCACGGCGCTCATATAGGTTTCTATCTCCGCCTTGATCCAGTTGGAGGAGGTTTCCTTATACCGCCTCTCCAAGTTGGTAATGACCCCTTCAAAGGCCGCCATATAGCTGGTGCCGTTGCCGTACTCCCCCATGCGGGTCAGTTTGATCTTCTCCCCCTTGGTGCCGTACAGCAGCACGTCTATAATCTCTTTGGGCAACTCGCCAATGGGGGTGTCCAGAGAGAACTTATAGTGCTTGCTCAGCCCCTCCATATACATGGCGGCAATGGTGCTGCCCTCCATAGCCCAGCCGCTGGCCTTTAGGCCGCCTTTGCGGATGGACAGCCGTTTATCCGGGATGATGTTCTGGGGGTCAATGCGCATGAACACCCCCAGGCCCGTACACTTTTTGCAAGCCCCAAAGGGGTTGTTGAAGGAGAACATCCGGGGGGTCAGCTCGTCCACGCTGACGCCGTGCTCCGGGCAGGCGTAGTTTTGGGAGAAGGTGATATCCTCCCCGTCGATCACATTGACCACCACAATGCCCCCTGTCAGGCTGGCCGCCACTTCAATGGAGTCCGCCAGCCTGGAGCGGATGTCCCCCTTGACCACCAGCCGGTCCACCACGATCTCAATATTATGCTTTTGGTTTTTGTTCAACTGAATGGGCTCGTTCAGGTCATACAGCAGCCCGTCTACCCGGGCGCGCACAAAGCCGCCCCTGCGGGCCGCGTCGAACTCCTTTATATGCTCGCCCTTGCGGCCCCGCACCACCGGGGCCAGCACCTGTATTTTGCTCTGCTCCGGCAGGGCCAGCACCTGGTCCACGATCTGGTCCACGGTCTGCTGCTTGATCTCCCGGCCGCAGATGGGGCAGTGGGGGATGCCGATGCGGGCGTACAGCAGCCGCAGGTAGTCGTAAATCTCCGTTACCGTGCCCACGGTGGAGCGGGGGTTTTTGGAGGTGGTCTTTTGGTCGATGGAGATGGCCGGGGACAGGCCGTCGATCTTGTCCACGTCCGGCTTTTCCATCTGCCCCAAAAACATCCGGGCGTAGGAGGAAAGGCTTTCCACATACCGCCGCTGGCCCTCGGCATAGATGGTGTCAAAGGCCAGGGAGGACTTGCCGGAGCCGGAAAGCCCTGTCAGCACCACCAGCTTGTCCCGGGGTATGGTCACGTCGATGTTTTTCAAATTGTGTTCGCGGGCGCCGTGCACTTCTATTTTATCCAGGCTCATTGTATCTCATCCTCCCCATAGGGAAACTCATGCTCCGCTTTGGACTGGAACTCCTTCACAGAGCGTATCCTACCGTTTTCGTCAAATTCCATCAGGGACACGCCGTCAAAGCCCGCCTCCCCCTCATAGTCGCAGCAAAAGTACCACTCCACCGCCGTACGCGGCCCCTGGTGGAGAAAGCCCTTGATCCGCCATTCCAGCACCCGGCCCTTCCGGTGCCAGTCCGCAAACCATTGCCGAAACTGCCCCCGCCCCCGGTATTCCGGGCCATAGCACTCGCTGTATCGTATATCCGGGCTGAATATTTCTCCCAGCCCATCCGGCCGGTTTTCCACCCAGCAGTCAAAATATTCCCGTATCAGCCGCTCCCGCTGGCCGAAGGTTTCCCGTTCCATCCTTCTCCCCCTTTTCTTAATGCGCTCCGCTTTTTTCGCCCCGGGGCCGCAGGGCTACAGCGCCTTTTCCATCTGCATATACAGCCCCTGCTGGAAAACAGCCCGGAACCCGAATGCCCTGTACAGGGAAACGGCTGGCTCCAGGTTGCTTCTCGTATCCAGGTACAGTTTTTGGCAGCCCTGCCCCCGGGCATGGCTTTCTAGGGTTTTTAGCAGGCTTTTGGACAGCCCCCTGCCCCTGTACCTTTGCCTTACGTGCAGCCGCTTGACCTCGCCGGCCCCGTCCTCCCTTTTCCGGTAGGCAATACAGCCCGCGGGAAAGCCGTCTACATAGGCTACCCAGGCGCGCTCGATGTTTTCCCCCTGGTTGTACCGGGTATAATAGTGGCTGTCCTCCCCCATCTTGTCCAACATAAAATCGTCATGCTCCGAAAACAGCGCCAGCACCTGGGCGTCATCTGCCTCCATTGCAACAATTTCCGTTTCCCCCACTTTCCCTGCCAGCCCGTCTGGCCGGCCGGATCCTTCCCGTTCCATACTCCTCTCCCCTATCCGATGATTTCCGCTTCCCCGCCCATCAGGCTGACCGCCTGGGCGTTGGTCAGGTACACCGTACCCTCCGGCAAAGGGCCGGGGGGCGCGCCGGCCTTACAATGTACGGCCAGCCTGCGGGGCAGGTAGCCCAAATTGCCCGGCAGGTTTTGGGCCGCGATGATGCTCCCCGCGCTCACCCCCACATACACCAGGCCCTGATCCAAAGCCAGATCCAGCGCCCGGTCAAAGCCGCTGGCCTTTACCCGGCCCAGCAGGTGCTGGGTGGAGCCCCCGCAGAAGCACACGGCGTCATAGCCCGCCAGCTCCTCCGGGGGCATTTCCCTGTCCAGGTCAAAGGTGGTAATATGCCCCGGCAAAAGGCCCGCCCCCAACAGGTCGCCCATACATTTGGGCAGCACGGCCCTGGCCTCCTCGTCTATGGCCGCAGTGGGGATGAACAGCGCCCGGGCCTCTGCGGGGGGCTTTGCCAGCATCTCCAGGAAACAGTCCCGTACCGCCGGGTTCTCAAAGCCCGCTGAGGTGAGCAAAAGCTTTTTCATCCCGGTTCCCCTTTCCCAAAGCCGTTGAACCAGGCCCGCTCCTCAAAGGGGAGTTTTTTAGGCCCGGGCCGGGCCTCCCCCACCCCACGGCCTATGGGCAGGAAACACACCAACTCATACCCCTCCGGCACGCCCAGGATATCCGCCATCTTCCGGCCCAGATGGTCCTCGTCGGTGATATGCCCCTCATACCAGCAGCTTTCGTAGCCCAGGGCGCAGGCGGCCAGCAGCATATTTTCAATGGCGGCGGCATAGTCCTGCACATGGAAACACCGGTCCCGGTAGGCGCAGATCCGCCGGGTCAGCACGCACACAGCCGCCGGGGCGGTCTGGGCCACCGGCGGGTCGATGGCCCCCTTCAGCCGGCCCAGCAGTTCCGGGGCGTCTACGGCGATGAGGCTCACGGTCTGCTTATTGCACCCCGAGGGCGCGGCCAGCCCGGCCTCTAAGATCCGCCGCAGGTCCTCCCTGGGCACCGGCTCCTGCCGGTAGGCCCCCCGGTAGCTGCGCCGGGTCAAGATCAGTTCCAACATATCCTTCACAATATAATCCTCCTGATTGATCGTTTGACGTTCTATATTCTCCCTGCCCAGGGCCGCCGGAAGTCCTCCGGCCGGGCGTTGTAGTCCGCCGCCATCTGCTTTACGCAGATCTCCCATGCCTGCCCTTTGTCCATGCCTATCTCCTTTTCCTGGGCAGCGGCGCGTGGCCCGCGGCCCCGGTTTCCAGCTCCTTGATCTTGTCCCGCAGGTACGCCGCGTGCTCGAACTCCAGCAGCTTGGCCGCGGCCTTCATCTCTTTCTGGTACTTCTCGATCAGCTCCCGGCGCTCGGCAGGGGTATAATGTTTCTTTTTCTTCTTCCCATCCTCCTTGTGGCTGGAGATCTCCAAAATCTCCGCCACGTCCTTCTTAATGGTCTTGGGGGTAATACCGTGGTCTTGGTTGTACTTTTGCTGGATGCCCCGCCGCCGCTCGGTTTCGGTGATGGCGTACTCCATGGAGGGGGTCACCTGGTCGGCGTACATGATCACCTGGCCCTCCGCGTTCCGGGCCGCCCGGCCGATGGTCTGGATCAGGCTGCGGCCGCTGCGCAGGAAACCTTCCTTGTCCGCGTCCAAAATCGCCACCAAGGTCACCTCCGGCAGGTCCAGACCCTCCCGCAGCAGGTTGATGCCCACCAGCACGTCGAACTCCCCCAGCCGCAGGTCCCGGATAATCTCCATGCGCTCTACCGTGTCAATGTCATGGTGCATATACCGCACCCGGATGCCGTAGTTTTCCAGGTAGCTGGTAAGGTCCTCGGCCATTTTCTTGGTGAGGGTCGTTACCAGCACCCGTTCCTGTTTCTCCACCCGCAGGTTGATCTCGGAGATTAGGTCGTCAATCTGCCCGTCGGTGGGCTTAACCGTCACCAGGGGGTCCAGAAGGCCTGTAGGGCGTATCACCTGCTCTACCACCTGGGTGGACTTGTCCAGTTCCAAATCCCCCGGCGTGGCGCTGACAAACACAGCCTGGTTGATGTGGGAATAGAACTCGTCAAAGTCTAAAGGCCGGTTGTCATAGGCCGAGGGCAGCCGGAACCCGTAGTCCACCAGCATCTGCTTGCGGGCATGGTCACCGCCGTACATCCCCCGCACCTGGGGCAACGTTACGTGGGACTCGTCCACAAACAGCAGGTAGTCCTCCGGGAAGTAGTCCAAAAGAGTAAAAGGTGCGCTGCCCGGCTCCCGGCCGGAGAGCACCCGGGAGTAGTTCTCTATCCCCTTGCAAAAGCCGATTTCCGACAGCATTTCAATGTCATGGCGGGTGCGCTGCTCAATGCGCTGGGCCTCTATCAGCTTGCCCTGCTCTTTGAACAGGGCCGCCTGTTTCTCCATCTCGTCATAGATGCTGGCCAGGGCGGTTTTCATCTTGTCGCCGGGCACGATGTAGTGGGAGGCCGGATAGATGCCGATGTGCTTTAAGTCCCCGGTAACCTCCCCGGTGAGGGGGATGAACTCCCGGATGCGCTCGATCTCGTCCCCGAAAAACTCCACCCGCACGGCCCGTTCGCTGCTCTCGGCGGGGAATATCTCCACCACATCCCCCCGCACCCGGAACTTGTTGCGGATAAAGTTCACGTCATTGCGCTCGTATTGCAGCTCCACCAGCTTGCGCAGCAGGTCGTCCCGGTTTTTCTCCATGCCGGGGCGCAGGGAGATCACCATGGTCCGGTAGTCGATGGGGTCGCCCAGGCTGTAGATACAGGACACCGACGCTACAATGATCACGTCCCGGCGCTCGGAAAGGGCGCAGGTAGCGCTGTGGCGCAGTTTGTCGATCTCGTCATTGATGGCGCTGTCCTTCTCGATATAGGTGTCTGTCTGTACAATGTATGCCTCCGGCTGGTAATAGTCGTAATAGGACACAAAGTACTCCACCGCGTTCTCCGGGAAGAACTCCCGGAACTCCGAGCACAACTGGGCCGCCAGGGTCTTGTTGTGGGCCAGGATCAGGGTGGGCCGGTTCAGCCGTTCGATCACATTGGCCATGGTAAATGTTTTGCCGGAGCCGGTGACGCCCAGTAGGGTCTGCTCCTTCATACCCCTGTTTACCCCCTGCACCAGCCGGTCAATGGCCTCCGGCTGGTCGCCGGTAGGCTTGAACTTGGATGAAAGCTTAAAATCCATAAATCCTCCTGTGCTCGCGCCGCTAGAGTCTGTTTTAAAACCGGAGAAATGCCGGATTTTTGTCCAAAAACGAGGGCTTTCAAGGAAAAAACCGCAAGAAAAGCTTGCCGCCAGAAAGGCTTGCAGCCTTTCGAGGAGTTTTGACACAGAAAGCACCTTTTCAGGGCAAAATAGACGGCGTTTCGGCGTTTTAAAACAGACTCTAGGGCGCGGGGCCTGTTTTCCGCCAAAGTAAAGGGGCCGCAGCCCGCCCTTACTGCCTTTCCTGCCAAAAGGCTGCCGCAATCTCGTTGGTTTCCTTTACCCTCTGCCGCTGCTCCTCCAGGGCCATAGCCAGCATATCCGCCAGCAGCCCGCTTTCCGCAAAGGAAAACTCGTCCCTCTCCGTAAAGATGATATGGTCCCGCAGGTCCACACCAATGCCCATAAGCGCCCGCAATGCCTGCCCTGTGGCGGCAATATCCTCTATAGAGGGCAGCACGTCGCCGGTGGGGTGGTTGTGGGCTATCACGATCCCGCTGGCGTCATAGCTGTCGCACAGCCCTGCCAGCCGGCGGAAGTTCAGCGTTACCCCGCCAATACCCCCCTCAAAAACAGGCCCGCCGTACAGGTACCTGCCCCTGCTATCCAGCAGCAGGGCCGCCACCCGCTCTGTTCTGCTGCCCAAAAAAGCCGGCCGCAGCAACTCTACAAAGCAGGCAAAGTCCGGTATGTCGCGGGCGCCCTCGGCGGCGTCTTCCATGTAGGCCCGGGCCAGTTCCAGGGAAAGCCGCAGAAAACGGGCGCTTTGGGCTGTCATGCCGGGCAGCCGCGCCAACTCCGCCTCTGGGGCCGGCAGGATGTTCCGCAGCCGGCCCAGTCGGCTTTTTAGCTGCCCAAAGGCCCTGCGGGCGTCCGCCTCCGGCAGCAGCATGGCCAGCAGTTCTTCCAAAAGGACCATGCCCTGGCTGTCTTCTGGGGGCAGGGCCCCTTTTTTGCCACCTCTCATTGCAATATGCCCCTCCCCTTTTTGCGGCAGCACGCTCTTGCATCATCATATCAAACATTTGTTTCTTTGTCAAGCGGTTTTTGCACCCGGAACTACCCGGCCGGAAATTTTCCGTTTGATGGATTTTTCCTGGAAATTGCCAAAATTTTATGATGTTTTCACTATATTTAGCACGACACCCTGGGGTGTTATGTCAATAGTGCCGTAACTGGGCTCGTAGCCGCTAAGCCTGCCGGGATTCAGAATATACAGGCCGTCCTGGTAATCGGCGCGGGCCTGGTGGGTGTGGCCGAACAGCAGCACCTGGGCCCCCCGTTTCCCGGCCTCGGCCAGCACGGCGCCGTCCCCGGATTTTACCCCGTAAAGGTGGCCGTGGGTGTAAAAGATCTTTACCCCTTCCAGCTCCAATTCGGCCTCGTCGGGCAGGCTGCTGCCCCAGTCGCAGTTCCCTTTTACCTGGTAAAAAGCCTTTTTTAAGAAGGCCCGGCGGACCTGCTCCGCCTCTTCCGCGCCGTCCCCCAGATGGATGACGGCCTCTGCCTGGGGCTGTGCCAGCACCGCCCGCCGCAGCCGGGCGCTGTCGCCGTGGGTGTCTGATGTTACTAGGATACGCATTTGTTACCTCCATATATTGATTGTTTACTCGAACTCCCCCTATATATACGCATATTGCGGGGAGAGGAATCAACCGGGCCCCTGCCGCATAGGATGTATAGGCGCTATGATCTTCCACCACCGAACCATAAGGGAGGCTTACCCTATGAAAGAGAATAAACCCGATAAATCCCAGGAAAACGCCCGGTTGGACGCTTTGCTGAACATGACCGCCCAGCGGCTGGGCTCTACCCCGGAGGCCCTGAAAGCCGCCGCCCAGAACGGCGACCTTTCCCGGCTGATGGGGGGGATGGGCCAGGCGGAGGGCGAGGCTATGCAAAAGGTGCTCTCTGACCCGGAGGCGGCCAAAAAGTTGCTCTCCACCCCCCAGGCCCAGGCCCTGCTGAAGATGCTGGGCGGGGGGAAATAGGGCCAAAAAGCGTTTTTTAGCCCCGGTTAGGGGCAAATTACCGGCCGTTCTTAGGCAGTTCTTAGCCGGGTATTGCCCAGGTATGCACCGGGTATTGGGCAGGTAGTGAAGGGGTATTCCCCGGCCGGTTGTAAAGCTGATTGCTTGCCACTCCGGTTGCCGGTGAAAATTTGATTGGAAAGGGGGCGTGGGCCGTGGATGACCTGAACCAGCAGATCAGCCAGTTCCTCTCTGACCCGAACAGTATGCGCCAACTGCAAAGCATGATGAACTCCCTGGGGCTGCATCCTGGGGCCGGTGGGCAAGGCAACGCCAACCCCTCCCCCGGTTCCGCCCCGGACCCATCCCCCGGCGCCTCCGGGTCCTCCCCCCATGCCTCTCCTGGGACCGGCCCTGCCGGGGGGATGCCGGACCTCTCTGCCCTGGCAGGGGCGTTGGGGGCGCTGGGCGGGCAGCAGGGGGGCCAACAGGGGGGCGGCTCCGGCGGGCTGGGGGCCCTAAGCAGCCTGGCCGGACTGGGCGGGCTGGGCGGCGGAAACGGCGCGGACACCCTGGCCTTTGCCGCCCGGCTGGCCCCTTTGCTGGGGCAACTGAACCAGGAGGATGACGCGACCCGGCTGCTGCGGGCCCTGCGGCCCATGCTCAGCGAGGCCAGGCGGCAGAAGATCGACGAGGCCATTAAGATATTGCAGCTTATGCGGCTGCTGCCCATGTTGCGGGATTTGGGCGGCCTGCCGGGGCTGCTGTAGCCGGGAAAGGAGGCCACCCGTATGCCTGAGCAAGAACACAACAGTATGCGCCGTATGCAGGAGGAGGCCGCCCGCCGGGCCAGGGAAATGCAGGCCCGTGCCCGGCACCCCCTGCCCCCCCAGGGCCAGAAACAGGCCCCCGCCACCCCTCCGCCGCCGGCACCGGCACCGCCGCCGGTACAGGAACCCCCGCCGAACCCCCCGCCCCCTCTCCCGTTGGCCGCACCCGGTCAGCCGGCCCCCGGCGGGCTGCTGGAGGAACTGTTTAAGGACCGGGAGCGCACCATGCTGCTGGCACTGCTCATCTTGCTGGGCGCCGAGGGCGGCAACCATGAGCTGATGTTCGCTTTGCTGTTTTTGTTGCTGTAGGGGGCCTCCGGCGGGCAAGGGGGCTTTGCCCCCCTGCACCCCCCACCACTTTTGAAAAAGTGGACAAAACTTTTATGCGCGCGCTTTTTTTCGCTTGCTGTTTTTGTTGCTGTAGGGGGGCCTCCGGCGGACAGGGGGACTTTTCCCCCCTGCACCCCCCACCACTTTTGAAAAAGTGGACAAAACTTTTATGCGCGCTCTTTTTTTCGCTTGCTGTTTTGTTGCTGTAGGGGGGCCTCCGGCGGGCAAGGGGGCTTTGCCCCCCTGCACCCCCTACCACTTTTGAAAAAGTGGACAAAACTTTTATGCGTTTTTTGCGGGCGCTCTCTTTTTCCGCTTTTTGTACCTTTTTGTATCAAATGGAAACGGGAAATCGTGGGCCTTGACGTTTGGATAAGGGAACGGCTATGAGAAAATCTTTTTTCTTTTTGCTGTTTGGGACTTGTTTGAAAATAGGGCGAATGACAATTTTTTGGGGCAGTTACAAAGCAGATAATGGGCACCCTGCACACTATAGCGGAAAACCGGGGGGATGCGCGGCTGGCTTTTCCGGTTATTTCTTGCAGGAATCAGAGTACGGTTCATAAGGGGGACGCTTGGCCGGGTCCAGGGGCGGTCTTAGCCCCTGGCGGGGGGGTGTGGGGGCGAGGAGCCCCCACGGCCCATTCAGAGGAGCCCCCGCGGCCCTTTCAGGTGATGACGCCGCCGGCCAGGACCTGGTCGCCGGCGTAGAGCACCACGGCCTGGCCCCGGGTGATGGCCCGCTGGGGCTGGTCGAACACCACTTGCAGCCGGTCGCCGTCCACTTGCAGGGCCGTGGCGGGCTGCTCCTGTTGGCGGTAGCGCACCTTGGCCGTCACCCGCATGGGGGTGGGGATGGCCGGCACCCCGATGAAGTTCAGGTCACGGGCCACCAGTTTTTGGGAGAACAGTTCCTCCTGCCGGCCCAGGACCACCTGGTTTTCCTGGGGGCGGATGCCGCACACGTACATAGGCTGGGGGAACGACAGGCCCAGGCCCTTGCGCTGGCCGACGGTGTAGTGGATGATCCCCTTATGCCGGCCGTACACCTGCCCCGCCGTGCCTGTGAAGTCCCCCGGCACGGCGGGCGTGCCCGTATGGCGCTGGATGAACCCGGCGTAGTCCCCGTCCGGCACAAAACAGATATCCTGGCTCTCCGGCCGGTGGGCGTTGCGGAAACCGGCCTCCTGGGCCATCTGCCGCACCTGGGCCTTGGTCAGCCCGCCCAGAGGCAGCAGCAGCCGGGACAGTTGGCTTTGGGTGAGGTTATAGAGCACGTAGCTTTGGTCTTTGTCCGGGCTCAGGCCCTTTTTCAGCAGCCAGCGGCCGGTTTGGGGGCAGCGCGCCACCCGTGCGTAGTGGCCGGTGGCAAGGTACCCTGCCCCCAGCTCCTCTGCCCGGCGGAACAGCTTGCCCAGCTTGACGTACCGGTTGCAGTCAATGCAGGGGTTGGGGGTTTCCCCCCGCTGGTAGGCGCCGGCAAAGCGGTCCATGACCTCCCGGCGGAAGTCGGCCCCAAAGTTGAACACGTAAAAGGGCATACCCAGCCGGTGGGCCGTGGCCCTGGCGTCCTCTACGCTTTCCAGGGAGCAGCAGGCCTTCTCCCCGGCGGGGCCTGTGGGTTCCCCCTCAAACAGTTTCAGGGTGACGCCCCAGGCCTCGTACCCGGCCCGCTGCACCAGCAGGGCCGCCACGCTGGAATCTACCCCGCCGCTCATGGCCACCAGGGCCCGGCCGCTCATAGGTTTGCCACGTCCAGGCCCTGGGCGTGGGTGGCGAAGAAGGCCCGCAGCTTGTCCCGGATCAGCCCTGCGCCGCCGGGGACGTTGCTCTCTATATTGATGGGCAGGATGGGGTCGTGGACGGAGAGGCGCACCAAAAACCAGCCCGCCCCCTGCCCGGCGGGGAAAGACACCCGGACGCCCTCGTGGTTGTCCGGGGCGATTTGCCAGCCCGCTGCCTGGGCGTGGGCCGTCAGGGTTTCGATAAGCTGCCCGCCCCGGGCCCGGAAGTCCGGGTCTGTGATGGGCACCCGCACCTCTTGGGACTCGGCGGGCTCTTGCAGGGGGGAGAGGAGGTCCTCCAGCCCCTGGCCCTGCCGCCGGAGGGCGGCCAGCTTGATGAGGATCTTCGTGACCAGGTAGGCCCCGTCATCCAGGAAGTAGTTCTCCCGCAGGGCGGCGTGGCCGCTGGTTTCTATGGCCAAGGGGCAGTCCTCCCCCAGGGCGTTGCGGCGCTGGGCCTCATTGATGACGTTTTTGTACCCCCGCTTGAACCGGCAGTGCCGGCCCCCCAGGGTGGTTTCGATGTAATCGTGGAGGCCGTCGGAGGTGATGGAGTCTGTGACCACCGTGCCGCCGGGGGCATCCTCCAGGGCGATGGCCGCGGCCACGGCCACCAGCCGGTTGCGGTTGATCTCCCGGCCGTGGCTGTCTACCACAGCGGCCCGGTCTACGTCCGTATCAAAGACCACGCCCAGGTCGGCCCCTGCCGCCACCACCGCCCGGCTGGCGGAGGCCATGGCGGTTTTGTCCTCCGGGTTGGGCACATGGTTGGGGAACCGGCCGTCCGGCTCCAGGAACTGGCTGCCGGATATATCCGCCCCCAGGGGGGCCAGCACCTGCCCGGCGTAAAAGCCCCCGGCCCCGTTGCCGGCATCTACCACAATGTGGAAACCCTCCAGGGGGCGCTCTGCCCCGCCGGCACCGGCCCGGATAACCTTACGCAGATGGGCGGCGTACTGCTCCATATGGCCGCATGGCTGCCAGCTTCCCCCTTCGGCCTTGGGGGGACAGGCCCCGGCCCCGGCCAGGCGCAGCACTTCTTCCATGTCCGGGGCGTCCAGGCCGCCGTCTTTGGTGAAGAACTTGAGGCCGTTGCGGTACCAGGGATGGTGGCTGGCCGTGACCTGTACCGCGCAGTGGCAGGGGATATCCAGCACCGCCATGAACATGGAGGGGGTGGAGGCCAGCCCGCAGTCATAACAGGTGGCGCCGGCGGCCCGGAAAGCCCGCTCCAGCGCCCCGGTGATGCGGGGGCCGGACAGGCGGGAGTCGCGGCCCACTGCCAGCCGTAGGTTTTTGGCCGGTATATCCAGCCGTTTTTCGCACCACACTAAAAACGCGGCGGCTATGGCCTCTACCACGCCGTCATCTAACTCTACCGGCCCGTGCGCCGGGGTTTCTTCCGCAATGCCCCGGACGTCTGTGCCGCTTTTTAGGGACAGTAAATCCATTTGGATCACTCCTTTCCATTGTATTGCTTATTGTATCAAATGTGCGCCCAGGATGCAACTGCCTGGCTTTAGATACTTGGGCGGGCGCTGAAGGTTGTGGGGCGCTGCCCCACACCCCGCAAGCGCAGTTGCGTTCGCAAGCGAACTCGGCCGCGCTTGACCGGCCGAGAATGGCTCTACTTATCCTTCTTTATAAAGAAGGGGTAGAGGCTCTTAGAAAAGTTAGGAGATGGTTTACTTTTTGGCTGACGGGGGGGATTAGCCTGCCCTTCAAGAAAAAAAGAAAAAGGAAGTTTTCCCCTTAAGTTTTACAGGGGTGCTTTGCTTTTGATGTTTTGCGCGCCCGGCGGGGGGACGCGTGGCCGGGTCCAGGGGCGGCCTTAGCCCCTGGCGAGGTCCAGGGGCGAGGGTCGCCAGTGGCGACCGTTCCGAGCCGACCGAGCCGGCAGGCGAGAAAGTAGCCCTGGGGTGGGGGCAACCCCGGATGCCGGCGGTGCTTGACCGGCCCACTTGCATATGGTATAATCAGAAAAAAAGGAGGCGCCCGGATATGTGGCCGTTTTTGAAAAAGCACGTGACATGGTTTCTCACCCGCATAGACCGGGACCGGGTAGACTCGGCCTCGGCCCATGGGGCGTTCTTCCTGATCATCTCTTTTTTGCCATTTTTGGCGTTTTTGCTGACGCTGATGCAGATGATCCACTTTTCCTCCGGCTTGACCATGATCGAGGCGGCGCTGGAGCTTTTGCCGCCGGCCATATCCACGGCCCTTTCGGCGCTGATACCCAGCCCGCTGGTGGCCTCGGGGGTGCTGCCGGTGGCGGTGGTGACGGCGGTGTGGTCATCCTCCATGGGCATGGTGGCCATTATCAAGGGGCTGGACCATGTTTACGAGGTGAAGGAGAGCCGCAACTACATCCTTTTGCGGGCCATAGCAGTGCTGTACGTGGTGCTGCTGGCGGTGGCGCTGATTGCCGCGGCTTTGCTGCTGGTGTTTGGGTCTACCATCTACCGGTTCCTCTCCGCCCGCTGGCCTACGCTGGCGGCGCTGCTGATCAACTTTAAGTCTTTGGCGGGGTTCGTGCTGCTGTTTGTGTTTTTTGCCCTGCTTTACAGCTTTGTGCCCCGGCGGCGGATCAAGCTGCGCTATAACCTGGCGGGGGCGGCCTTTGGGGCCGGGGGCTGGGTGCTGTTCTCCTTTTTCTTCTCGCTGTTTGTGGAGAACTTCTCCAACTTCTCCCTGTACGGCAGCCTGGCCACGCTGGTTATTTTGATGTTCTGGCTGTTCTTTTGTATGTACATCCTTTTTTTAGGGGGCGAGGTGAGTATGTGGCTGGCTACCAGCGGGGTACAAAAGGATTTTCGCGCCCTGCTGCGGGGCAAGCCCAAGAAGTATAAGTTTACGCGCACGCCGGCCCATACGGAGGCCACCGCGGATAAGGAGGGGAAATGATGGAGGTTTGGGATATCTACGACCGGGACGGGGCGCTGACCGGCCGCACCCACCCCCGTGGGGAGCCGTTGGCCCAGGGGGACCGGCACCTGGCGGTATCTGTTACCGTGATAAACGGGCAAGGGGAGGTACTGCTTACCCGGCGCAGCATGGAAAAGCCCCTGATGCCCGGCGCCTGGGAGTGCCCTGGCGGCGGCGTACTGGCCGGGGAAACCAGCCGGCAGGGGGCGGTACGGGAACTGTGGGAGGAAACCGGCCTACGGGCCGCGCCGGAGGAACTGGCCTATCTGGCCCGGCGGCAGGGCCCGGACTGGTTTATAGACGACTACGGCCTGCGGCGGGATGTGGAGATAGGGAGCCTTACCCTACAGCCCGGAGAAACGGACGGCGCCCAGTGGATGCCCCTGGACCGGTGGGAGCAAAAAGCCCGGACCGGGGAACTGTTCGCCAGGGGGTACACCGAGGGGTACTATGCCGCCGTACACCGGCTGGCGGCAGGGGACCTGGACAAGCCCGCCCCCACGGAACTGTTGGATATCTACGACAGGGAGGGGAACCCCACGGGCCGTACCTGCCGCCGGGGCACGGCTTTGGCGGCGGGGAAATTCTGCCTGGTGGTGGCCATTACCATTTACGACGGGCAGGGGCGGATCCTTTGCACTCTGCGCAGCCCGGAAAAGCCGGGCGCCCCCAACACCTGGGAGAGCCCCGGCGGCAGCGTGCTGGCCGGGGAAACCAGCCGGCAGGGGGCCGTACGGGAACTGATGGAGGAAACCGGCCTTACCGCGCGGGAAGAGGAACTGGCTTTTTTGCACCGCCGGCAGTTTGGGAACATCTACATGGATGTATACGCCCTGCGCCGGGATATCCCCGCCGGTATGGTGCGGTTGCAGCCAGGGGAAACGGCCGGGGCCAGGTGGTTCCCCCTGGAGGAATGGGAACGGCTGGCCCGGCAGCGGGTGATTTTGGCCGGGGGTTATACGGATACTTTTTTTGCGGCCGTGCGCGGGCTGGCTGCCGCATCATCATGGGACGCCATGGAACATAAGGAGGAAACAAGATGCCTGTAAAAGTGGGAATGATCAGCCTGGGCTGTGCCAAAAACCAGGTGGACGGGGAAGTGCTGATGGCCAGCTTGAAGGCCGCGGGCTATCAACTGGTGGACGATGTGGCCATGGCGGATGTGGCCATTGTCAACACCTGCGGTTTTATTGCCAGCGCCAAGAAGGAGTCTATTGACGAGATACTGGAGCTGGCCATGCTGAAAAAGGAGGGGCGCATTAAAAAGCTGGTGGCCACCGGCTGCCTGGCCCAGCGCTACCAGGAGGAGATGCGCCGGGAGATACCGGAACTGGACGGGGTCCTCGGCATTGGGGCCAACGGGGAGATTGCCCGGCATATCGGCAATATGTTGGAGGGGGGGCCGGTAGAGGCTTTCCCGGAAAAGGAGCGGCTGCCCATTTGCGGGGAGCGGGAGTTGACCACCCCCAGTTGGAGCGCGTACTTGAAAATCGCCGAGGGCTGCGACAACCGCTGCACCTACTGTGCCATTCCGGGCATACGGGGGGGCTACCGCAGCCGGGCTATGGAGGATATAGAGGCCGAGGCCAGGGCTTTGGCGGCCAATGGGGCGAAGGAACTGGTGCTGATTGCCCAGGACACCACCCGGTACGGCATAGACCTGTACGGCGGGTACTCCCTGGCCGGGCTGCTGCGCCGGCTGGCGAAGATAGAGGGCCTGTGCTGGCTACGGGTGCTGTACTGCTACCCGGACGCCATTACCGACGAACTGCTGGACGTAATGGCCCAGGAGGAGAAGGTGGTGCCTTACATCGACCTGCCTTTGCAGCACTGCGCGGGCCGGGTGTTACAGGCCATGAACCGCCGGGGGGACCGGGCGAGCCTGGCGGCGCTGATTGGGAAAATACGGGCGCGGGTGCCCGGTGTGATTTTACGCACCACGCTGATTACCGGGTTCCCCGGAGAAACGGAAGAGGACTTTGCAGAACTGGCCGGGTTTGTGAAGGAGATGGCCTTTGACCGGCTGGGCTGCTTTGCCTACTCGCAAGAGGAGGGCACCCCTGCCGCGGAACTGCCCCATCAGGTGGAGGAAGAGGAAAAGGAGCGCCGGGCAGAGATCATCACCAGTATGCAGATGGATATTTGGGAGCGCAAGGCCCAGGGCTATGTGGGCCGCCGGCTGCGGGTGCTGACGGAGGGCTTTGACCGCTACGCCGAGTGCTGGTTTGGGCGCACGTATATGGACGCCCCCGACGTGGACGGGCGGATCTTCTTTACCCCCGGCGAAACCGGCAAACGCCCTGTGCTGGGGCAGTTTGTGGAGGTGGAAGTGGACGGCTGCCTGGACGGCGACCTGACCGGGCAGATCGCCGACGTGGAGTAGGGCTGCTTGCGCTTGTTTGGGCTTGCCTCCGGCGGCGCAAGGGGCGCTGCCCCTTGCGGATCCCTGCCAGGGGCCACAGGCCCCTGGACTCCCTTCCGTTATCTGCCGCTCTCAGCGTCTTAGGCTGTTTGCTCGACCGCCGGTGGGGCGCTTGCCTGCGTTTTGCTTGTTTTGCCGGTTTGGGGCTTCCGGCTGCGGCAGGGACTGTTTGCGCTTGTTTGGGCCTGCCTCCGGCGGCACAAGGGGCGCTGCCCCTTGCGGATCCCTGCCAGGGGCCACAGGCCCCTGGACCCCCTTCCGTTATCTGCCTCTCTCAGCGTCTTGGGCTGTTTGCTCGACCGCCAGTGGGGCGCTTGCCTGCGTTTTGCTTGTTTTGCCGGTTTGGGGCTTCCGGCCGCGGCGGGGACTGTTTGCGCTTGTTTGGGCTTGCCTCCGGCGGCGCAAGGGGCGCTGCCCCTTGCGGATCCCTGCCAGGGGCCACAGGCCCCTGGACCCCCATCCGTTATCTGCCTCTCTCAGCGTCTTGGGCCGTTTGCTCGACCGCCGGTGGGGCGCTTGCCTGCGTTTTGCTTGTTTTGCCGGTTTGGGAGGCCCGGCTGCGGGGATGCCCTTGAAGAAAGGAAAGTGATTACATGATTGATATGGAAAAGATACAGCGGGCCGTACGGGATATTCTGGAGGCCGTGGGCGAGGAACCGGACCGGGAGGGTTTGCGGGAAACCCCGGAGCGGGTGGCCAGGATGTACGGGGAGATATTCTCCGGGCTGGCCGGCGACCCGAAGGAGCATTTGAAGATCTTTCAGGAAAGCGGCAAGCACGACGAGCTGGTGTTTGTAAAGGACATCCCCCTTTACTCGGTGTGCGAACACCATCTGCTGCCTTTTATCGGCCGGGCCCACATTGCCTATATACCAAGGGACGGGCGGATCATCGGCCTGTCGAAGTTCGCCCGGATTGTGGACTGCTTTGCCCGCCGCCCCCAGGTACAGGAGCGGCTGACCGGGCAGATTGCGGATTTCCTGTACGAAAATTTGCAGCCCCAAGGGGTGGCGGTGTTTATAGAGGCCGAACACCTGTGCATGACCATGCGGGGGGCCAGGGCCGCCGGGGCAAAGACCCAGACCTCTGCCCTGCGGGGCTGTATGCGCTCGGACGCCCGCAGCCGGGCCGAGGTGCTGGCGCTGCTGGAGGGCAAGTAGATGGCGGGGTTTCAGGCCGGGGCCTTTTGGCGGGACGTGCTGGCCCAGGACCCGGCGGCTTTGCCGGGCTGGTTTGCGCCCGGCGCCCGGATCCATTGGCCTTGCACCAACGAGCGCTTTACCGTGGCGGAGTATGTACGGGCCAACTGCGCGTATCCCGGCCAATGGGACGGCCGGGTGGAGCGGGAACTTTGGGCGGGGGATACGCTGGTTACGGTGGCCAGGGTGTTTGCCAAGGAGGGCGGCCCTTCCTTCCATGTGACCGGCATCTTCCGGTTTGCGGGAGGGAAGATCGCCCAAATGGACGAGTACTGGGCGGACGACGGCCCGCCGCCCCTGTGGCGGCAGGAAATGGGATTGGGGGAAAAGATTGTATGACAGAGATGCAGCCGGCACGTTTTTGCGCCAGGGACCACTGCCTGCCATTGGCGCGCACTTACATCATGGGGATTTTAAACGTGACGCCGGATTCCTTCTCGGACGGCGGGCAGTTTTTGCAGCCGGAAAAGGCTTTAGCCCACGGGCTGGAGATGGAGGCGGACGGGGCGGATGTGCTGGATATGGGCGGGCAGTCTACCCGGCCGGGGTATGAGGCGGTGAGCCCCGAAGAGGAGTGGGCCCGGCTGGGGGCGGTGCTGCCGGGGATTTTGGGGCGCACCAGGCTGCCGGTTTCGGTGGACACCTTTTACCCCCAGGTGGCGGAAAAGGCCCTGGCTGCCGGGGCGCATATCATCAACGATGTGTCCGGCTTTGGGGACGGGATGCTACAGGCCGTGGCGGGTTCGGGCTGCGGGTGCGTGGTCATGTTCCCCGGAGGCGGGGAGGGCGGGGACGTGTGCCTGGCCGCCCGGCGCTTTTTTGAGCAGCGGCTCAACCGCGCCGTGCAGTTGGGCATTGCCCCGGAACGCCTGTGCTTTGACCCGGGCATCGGCTTTGGCAAGACGATGGAGGAGAACCTGCGGCTGATTGCCAGGGTGCAGGACTGCAAGCTGCCGGGCATAGCCTACCTGATGGCTGCCTCCCGCAAACGGGTGACCGGCGCTTACTGCGGCAACCCGCCCTTCCCCCGGCGCCTGCCCGCTACCATCGCCGCCCATACCGCCGCGATCCTGGGCGGCGCTGACATGATCCGCGTCCACGATGTGGGGGAGTCTGTTCAGGCCGCCCGGATGGCGGACGCGCTGCGGGCCGGCCGGCTGGGGGAAGGGGCTTAAGGGGCGCTGCCCCTTAAGAATCCCTGCCAAAGGGGCACGGCCCCTTTGGGAACCCTTCCTCGCGTACGAAAAGCGTATTTTATTTGGGCCGCCGGCACGCGCATGGGAAATAGGATGTTGGTGGCGTATACCTTGTTTTTATGGGCGGGGACATGGGCTTTCTGCGGCCCCAATAGATGCCGCCAACGGGCCAATCATCGGGCGGAAACAGAAAAAGCGTGGGATGCGCCCGTAGTTAACGGTTTTATGCGGAGCCAAGAGAATGGCCCGGTTAAAGCCGCTATACAGCCCATAGCAAGAAATAAATCAAGAAAAACGAAAAAACGGCTACAGGTCGAGCAGCCGGGCTAACGCAACAGCGCGGCCGATAACGGCACAAAAGTTTTTGAAGAGTGCAGAGAAACTTTTTTCAAAAAGTTTCTCTGCCCGCCGGAGGCAGCCTTAAGGAGGAGAGAGCGTGGACAAGATATATATGAAGGGGCTGGAGATATTCGCCTACCACGGGGTGAACCCGGAGGAGAAGGAAAATGGGCAGCCCTTTGTGCTGGACATTACCCTATGGACCGACCTGGCCAGGGCCCGGCACAGTGACAATCTGGCGGACACGGTGAATTACGCCGCGGTGCGCAAGACCGTACAGCGGGTATTTACCGGGGAGAAATATGATTTGATTGAGCGGGCTGCCCAGGCCGTGTGCGACGGGATACTGGCGGAGCACCCCAGGGTGCAGGCCGTGGGGCTGACCCTGAAGAAACCGGAGGCACCTATGAACGCGGTATTCGACTATGTGGCGGTGGAGATACAGATACAGCGGGAAGGGGGCGGGGACCTATGAAGGCCGTGTTGGGCATTGGCAGCAACCTGGGCCAGCGGGAAGAAAACCTGGCCGCCGCTTTCAGCCGCCTGGAAGGGCTGCCGGGGGCGGGGATTTTGGCGATTTCCAGCATCTACGAAACAGAGCCCTTTGACGTGCTGAGCCAGCAAGAAGATTACCTGAACTGCTGCGTATTGATAGACACCATCCTGGAACCGGACGCCCTGCTGGACGCCTGCCTGGGCATTGAAACAGACCTGGGCCGGGTGCGCCAAGAGTACCACGGGGCCAGAACGCTGGACATCGACCTGCTGCTGTGCGAGGGATTTACCAGCAGTACCCCCCGGCTTACGGTGCCCCACCCGGGCATTTTGCAGCGGGCTTTTGTGCTGGTGCCCTTGTCTGACCTGTTCCCCCTGCACAGCGGGCTGGGGTTTAACTTTGCCGCCGCCTACGAGGCCGTAGACAAAACCGGCGTGCGGCTGTACAAATAGGAGGCGTTATGGCGGATATTACATATAGGGAAATAACGGCGGGGGAGCTCTCCCCCGAACTGTTGAGGAGGTTCCGGCGGCACCAGGACGTAAAGCGCTGCTGGCGGAAGATAGACGGCCAGTGGGTGCTGCGGGACATCGCCTTTACCGACGACTGGGATGCCGCGGACCACCGGCGGGTATGCGGGCAGCTACGGGATGTGCTTGCCAGCGGCGGCGCGGTATGGGGGGCCTTTGCGGACGGCTGGCTGAAGGGCTTTTCCAGCGTGGACGGCCGGCGCATTGGCAGCCGGGGCCAGTACGCGGTGCTGGCGGAACTGCACGTTTCGGAGGAGCTGCGGGGCCGGGGGCTGGGGCGCAGGCTGTTTTCCCTGGCGGCAGAGGAGGCCCGGAGGCTGGGGGCGGAAAAGCTGTATATCTCCGCCATGTCGGCGGAGGAATCCCAGGCGTTTTACCGGGCCATGGGCTGTGTGGAGGCCCTGGAGTACGACCCGCCCCATGTGGAAAAGGAGCCCTGCGACGTACAGATGGAATACACGCTGTAAAGTTCTTCCGCCAAACGGACGGAATCTGTGCAAATAGTCGAAAATTTGCAGGAAATTTTGGCCAGAACTTTGTAGAATACGCGGTAGAGATTTTGGCAGGGTTTTGTGCTATAATGGAACGGTAGGCAGATATACCTTGAAATAAGGCGCAGGCGGGTTTCGCCGGGGCCTTATTTGTATGCCTTTGTTTGGGATGTGTCTGGCCTGTTTTTGTACTTTATTACTTTATTTAGGAAGGAAGGGATCGTTTTATGGCAGGCAAGCTCTCTGCCCTTTTTGAGGCGCAGGATATGACCCAGGGCAGCCCCACCAAAAACCTTATCCGCTTTTCTGTGCCCTTGCTGATTGGCAACATGGCCCAGCAGCTTTACAGCACGGTGGACTCTATTGTGGTGGGCAACTACGTGGGGGATGGCGCTTTGGCGGCCATTGGGGCCAGCAACCCGGTGATCAACCTGCTGCTGGTACTGTTTATGGGCGTGTCCGTGGGGGCCAGCGTAATGGCCTCCCAGTACTTTGGGGCCAAGGAGCGGGACAGCCTTTCCGCCACCATTGGCACCACCATTACGGCTACCTTTGTGACCTCGGTGTTTATTATGGTGGTGGGGCCGCTGATTACCCACCCGGTGATGCGCCTGCTGGACACCCCCCAGGAGATCTACGACATGGCCTGCGGGTATTTGATCATCCTGTTTTTGGGCATTTTGGGCAGCGCGTACTACAATATTATCTCCGGCGTGCTGCGGGGGCTGGGGGACTCGATTATGCCCCTGGTGTTTTTGCTGGTGGCCTGTTTCCTGAACATCGGCCTGGACGTGTGGTTTGTGGCCGGGCTGAAGATGGGGGTGGCCGGGGCTGCCTGGGCGACCATTATCTCCCAACTGATCTCCGGCATACTGTGCATGGTGCGGCTGCTGCGTATGCGGGATGTGTTTGACGTAAGCTGGCGGGGGCTGTGGCCCAAATCAGCCTATGTTAACCGGCTGGTAAGGCTTGGCCTGCCCAGCGGCCTGACCCAGGCGATTTTCTCCTTTGCCATGATCATCATCCAGTCTTTGACCAACTCCTTTGGCGCGTCGGTGCTGGCGGCCAACACGGTGGTAATGCGGGTGGACGGCTTTGCCATGATGCCCAACTTCACCTTTGGCTCGGCTATGACCACCTACACCGGCCAGAATATGGGTGCGGGCCGGCTGGACCGTACCGAAAAGGGCGCTAAGGCCGGTATGCTGATGGGCCTGGGGGTTTCGGTGGTACTGGTGGGGCTGATCTTGATTTTTGGCAAATACCTGATGCTGATGTTTACCAGCACGCCGGCGGTAATTGACCTGGGCCAGCGGATGCTGAACACCCTGGCCATCGGCTACATAGCCATGGCGGTGACACAGATCCTCTCCGGCGTGATGCGGGGCGCGGGGGACACCATGACCCCTATGTGGATCTCTGTGATTACCACCGTCGTTATCCGGGTGCCTGTGGCTTACGGGCTGGAGTTCCTGACCCGGCCTGCGGGCGGCGCTATGGGCTCCGGCACGCCTGACCCCCTGTTCCTGTCCCTGGTGATCTCCTGGGTGGCGGGCGCAGTGCTTACGGTTATCGCCTACGCCAGGGGCGGCTGGAAGAAGAAGGCCATCACCAAGGCTGCCGGCGGCAAGGAGTAAGGTAGGGCCTGGCCCTCTCCCCCGGAGCGCGGTCGGGGGGCTTATCAGGCGGAATAAAAAGGGAAAGCGTAGCCCCCTGCGGCTTTTGGGGGCTACGCTTTTTGGTTGGGTAGGACGGGGCGGGCTGGGCTTTAGCGGCGCATACCGTTGCCGCCGTGAGGGGGCGGCAACAGGTTGTAGTTAAAGCGGGGGCGCTCGTTGGGCATATAGAAATATACAAACTTGATAGAAAATATATCGCACACAATGAAATTATTGGCCGGTTCGTCATAAAGGGTGACAAAACTGCGGCCTACCAGGTAGAGCATACCCTGCTTGCGCACCATCTGCTCGGTGCCGATGAGGAACTCGACCACCACGAAATTGCCGATATTCTGGGACAGGATGGACTGCATGGTGCCCCGCATCTCTTCGCTGTCAAAATCTTCCTGGGGCAGGTGCTCGAAATTGTCCATGGTGGCGGCGCCGTCCGCCTCCCGGAGGTAGTCTGCCCGGCTGGTGAGCCGCCGCATGGCGGACGAATTCCGCCCGCATTCTCTTTGGTTTTCTGTCATGTGGATTCCCCCTTCAGGTTAGATGGTGTACATACGTTGTTTCTGTATTACCCTATGTTTCGGCGTATAATTCGGTGGGATTGTAGAAACAGTGGTCCCCCAGCCGGATGACAAAACGGCCTACAGCGGAGGGGAAATTCTCCCGGCAGGAGGGCTTGTAGGGGTTGAAATACCATAGGGCAAAACCCAGGTTGCCCAGGCGGTTGCCGGCTATGGCCCAGTCGGCGACATAGTAGTGTACGTCGGTGGGGCGCATATTGTAGATGTTTTGCAGGTTGGCCACGCCGCCTACGGTTTCCATTACGCAGGTGAACTGGCGGGGTTGATATACTACCTGTCGTATGGTCATCAGGCGGCCATACTCCCCATAGGTGACTTGCACCCGGTTCATGACTACGCAGGCCACGGCTTTCATGCCGGTTTCCCCCTCGCCGCCGGCCTCGCACTCAATAATACGGGCCAAAATCTCCCTGTCTGAAAACGCCAATCCCCCCACCTCCTTTCCTGGTGATTCTAGTGGGGTGTGTCCAAAGCGAAGAGTTTATGTCGAAATTTTGGCCTCTGGCAGTTTAGGGGCTTTGCCCCTAAAAACCCCACCACCTTTGAAAAGGTGGACGAAACTTTTACTATATTGTTCGCCGGAGCCTCGCTCTTAAACTCTCCGCTTTGGACACACCCATTCTAGTAAACGCACTTGAAAAGACCACTGCACTGGTTTTCAAGTGCGTTTACTATATATGCCCGGAGGTGGTGGGATATGCGTTTTTTGAGGTGTTAGGCTAAACTAACCGGCAGATAGTAAGGGGTTATTCGGGAGATAGCAGGCCGGTGTTGGGGGGATAGCAGGGGGGTATGGGGCGGGTGTTGGCGGGGGCGTTGGGGATGAGGGGAGTGGGTGGGGTATCAGAGGAAAATTAGATCGGAAGAGCGTCGTG
>NZ_JAWXXJ010000030.1:0-38277 GCF_034335085.1 Acutalibacter caecimuris
CCCTGTATCAATCAGTACATAGCCGTTGTCAATAGGATATATCCAATTATTTACTATCCTGCTTCCTGCATTGAGCATAGATGTTCTCTCTTTTCATTTATTTTCATCGGCGTCAACTTTCAATTTACTGTTCTGTATTTTCCCATTATACCACAATTCCGAGAGCGTGGAAATAGCGAGTTTTCCGGGCTGATTTCCTACCTCTTGGATATACGGCACAGGCAATCAAAAAAGTATACACTTGAGATAGTTCATCGATGGACAAGCCTCTTGAAAACTAAATGACCGTCTGAAAAGGAATACCCCGGCTGGGGAAGTGTGCTGTGACCCCGCTTCTGGACACCGTGACCAGAGAGGGTGAGCGTACCAACGCCGGAACACGCCGCAGGAATGGGGCAGGAAGCCTTTTCGGGGAAAACGGCAGCAAGAAGAACAACGGAGGGAGTGCATGAAAGAAAGACCCTATCAACATTTGCCACCGCTGGAACACAGGCCGGACAGCTTCCCCTACCGCATGACCCCGGCGCAGAGGAAGCGGGCCAGCAGCCTGATCCGCCGGGAGTGCTGCAACTGTGGTGGTGGAAACTGCTTTGCGCTGGACGATGGCGACACCTGCACCTGTCCGCAGATGATTACATTCTCCGTTTGCTGCAAGTGGTTCCGCTGGGCGGTCTTGCCGCTGGATAGGACGCTGGAAGCGGAGATTTACCGTGACTGTGCTTTGAAACGCTGCTCGGTCTGCGGAAAGCCCTATGTGCCAAAATCCAACCGGGGCAAATACTGCCCGAACTGCGCCGCCAGAGTACACAGGCGGCAGAAAACAGAAAGTGAACGGAAAAGGAGGTCTGCTGTGGACAGTTAAGGCGGGGAAAAGCCTTGATTTGCAAGGCTCCGCAAGCCCAAAACCGGGGCGGGCGGTATGTTTTATCGCCCACCCCGGAAAACGGGCTTCTAACCGTCCACAAAACACGCTATGACAAACACGATTTACATTCACCAGCCGGAGAAAGTCATCAGCTTCACCCGGCTCCCCAATTTCCTTTTTGAAGCCCCATCATTCAAGCCCCTGTCCAACGAAGCGAAGGTGCTGTACGCCTTTATCCTGCGGCGGGCGGAGTTATCCTGGAAAAACGGGTGGGCGGACGAATATGGGCGGATTTACCTGTATTACCCCATCTGCGAGGTGGTCGCCCTGCTCCACTGTGGGCGGCAGAAGGCGGTGAATACCCTGCGGGAGTTGCAGTATGCGGGGCTGGTGGAAATACAGAAACAGGGCTGTGGAAAACCCAACCGCATTTACCCAAAATCCTATGAAGCGGTTCCAAACACCGACTTCAAGAAGTCCGGCTGCGGTACGCCGGAGGGATGAAAACCGTACCCTACAAGTACGAAAATCAATCCTCTTGGAGTACGGAAACCGGACGATATATAGAAATACAGAGATTAAAACCATCTATTTATATCGATTCCATTCCAATCCTATCAGAGATATTTTCGGCGGGAAAACCCGCCGGAAAGGAATGGAATGGGGAAAGGAGTTCAATGGCGCAACACGCAATTTTGCGATTTGAGAAACACAAGGGCAACCCGGCAAGACTGCTGGAAGCCCACCACGAACGGAAAAAGGAGCAGTACGCCAGCAACCCGGACATTGACACCAGCCGGAGCAAGTACAATTTCCATATCGTCAAGCCGGAGGGGCGCTACTACCATTTCATTCAGAGCCGCATTGAACAGTCTGGGTGCAGAACGAGGAAAGGCAGTACACGCTTTGTCGATACGCTGATAACCGCCAGCCCGGAGTTTTTCAAGAAGAAATCCCCGGAGGAAATACAGGCGTTTTTCAAAAGAGCGGCGGACTTCCTCATTGACCGGGTAGGCCGGGAAAATATCGTGTCGGCGATAGTACACATGGACGAGAAAACGCCCCACCTGCATTTGACCTTTGTTCCGCTGACGAAAGACAACCGCCTGTGCGCCAAAGAAATCATAGGCAACCGGGCCAATCTGACGAAATGGCAGGATGATTTTCACGCCTATATGGTGGAGAAGTACCCCAGCTTGGAGCGTGGGGAGAGCGCAAGCAAAACGGGAAGAAAGCATATCCCCACCCGGCTTTTCAAACAGGCGGTTTCCCTCTCCAAACAGGCGAGGGCGATTGAAGCCACGCTGGACGGTATCAATCCAATTAACGCCGGAAAGAAGAAAGAGGAAGCCCTCTCTATGCTCAAAAAGTGGTTTCCGCAGATGGAGAACTTCTCCGGGCAGTTGAAGAAATACAAGGTCACGATAAATGACCTCTTGGCAGAAAATGAAAAACTGGAGGCAAGGGCAAAGGCCAGCGAAAAGGACAAGATGAAAGGCGTTATGGAACGGGCAAAGCTGGAAAGCGAGTTACACAACATTCAACGGCTGGTTGACCGTATCCCGCCGGAAGTGCTGGCAGAGTTGAAGCGGCAACCGAACTATGGAAAGGAAAGGTGATTTTATAACGAATATCAGATACAAAAAGGAAACAGAAATCGTGACTTTTCAAGGAAAGGAAATCACGCTGGAAAATCTCTCCCCGGTATTTACACCGGAGCAGGAAGCGGCCAAACGCCGGGAACTGGAACAGCAGCTTTATGAGGTGTTCCGCAAGTACGCCGACAAGCGGCAGAAAGAGGAAGCCGGGGCGTAAGTTTTTCCAGCCACATCATTGATTTACGGGGCTGTTGGCGGTATAATAAGACTGTCAGCAGCTCCGTTTCTTTTTTAAGAAAAGGAGCGACAATATGAATAATCGGATAGACGCAATCAATGCAAGACAATCGGTAGACAAAAAGGACAGCATTTCCATTGAAAGCCAGATTGAGTTTTGCAAATACGAATTGAAAGGCGGTAGTTGCAGGGAATACACAGATAAAGGATACAGCGGCAAAAACACAGACCGCCCGAAATTTCAAGAGTTGGTGCGGGATATTAAAAAGGGCCTGATAGCAAAAGTCATTGTCTACAAACTTGACCGTATCAGCCGTTCCATTCTGGATTTCGCAACCATGATGGAGCTGTTCCAGCAGTACAATGTGGAGTTTGTTTCTTCCACGGAAAAGTTTGATACTTCAACCCCGATGGGCCGGGCCATGCTGAATATTTGTATCGTGTTCGCACAGTTGGAACGGGAAACGATACAAAAGCGGGTGACGGACGCTTACTATTCCCGCAGTCAGCGGGGCTTCAAGATGGGCGGGAAAGCCCCCTATGGCTTCCATACGGAGCCTATCAAGATGGACGGTATCAATACAAAGCGGCTGGTAGTGAAGCCGGAGGAAGCGGCAAATATCCGGCTGATGTTTGAAATGTACGCCGAGCCGACAACTTCCTATGGGGACATTACCCGGCACTTTGCGGAACAGGGCATTTTATTTAATGGCCGGGAACTGATACGCCCCACGCTGGCGCAGATGTTACGCAACCCCGTCTATGTGCAGGCGGACTTGGATGTGTACGAGTTTTTCAAGAGCCAGGGGACGGTGCTTGTCAATGACGTCGCCGACTTCACGGGCATGAACGGGTGTTATCTCTATCAAGGCCGGGATGTGAAGCCGGGCAAGGCCCAAAGCCTGAAAGACCAAATGCTGGTGCTTGCGCCCCATGAGGGGATTGTCCCCTCGGATATATGGCTGACCTGCCGCAAGAAACTGATGAACAACATGAAAATCCAGTCCGCCCGGAAAACCACCCATACATGGCTGGCGGGGAAAATCAAGTGCGGGAACTGCGGGTACGCCCTTATGAGTATCTTCAATCCCTCCGGCAGACAGTACCTCCGCTGTACGAAACGGCTGGACAACAAAAGCTGTCCCGGCTGTGGGAAAATCATCACGGCGGAACTGGAAGCGGTGGTGTATCGGCAGATGGTGAAAAAGCTGGACAGCTACAAGACACTGACGGGCAGGAAGAAAGCGGCAAAGGCCAATCCCAAAATCACCGCCCTGCAAGTGGAACTTGCCCATGTGGATAGCGAGATTGAAAAGTTGCTGGACAGTCTGACAGGCGCAAATAATGTGCTGCTCTCCTATGTGAATGTGAAGATAGCCGAACTGGACGGACGCAAGCAGGAACTTCTGGCGAAGATGGCGGAGTTGACCGTGGAAGCCATCAGCCCGGAACAGGTCAGCCAGATTTCCGGCTACCTCGACACTTGGAAGAACGTATCCTTTGACGACAAGCGGCGGGTAGTGGATTTGATGATTACCACCATTGCCGCCACAAGCGACAGCTTAAACATCACATGGAAAATCTGACGGGCATATCAGCGCCCGTCAGACCGTTACCTTGTGTAGTCCCTTGTAAACTGTACTTTGCATATGACTTAAAAATCTCCATTGAAAATAGCCATTCTTATTGCAACAACTTTGAATAGCTCAGGCTGGCTTGCTCGTTCCGTTCTTCAACATTCTCAATATTTCGATTGGGGTTTCGGCATCGGCCAGATTTTATTTCTTCTACTGCACAGTAGGTGGCATGGTCGATAATGCCAAACGTATATTTATAATTATTTAACAGCTTATTCGATATATCACGGCTCCACACTGCTTTCCCAGATGGAGAAAGGACTCCTCGCTTGCTCAAATGATCCTGGATTTTCTCTAAACTATTACCTGCCAGACAAAGAGCAAAAATTTCTTGTACGATTCCAGCCTCCTGTGGGACTATCTCTATTCTTTTGTTCTCATCGCGGCGAAAGCCATAGCACACCTTGCCAAAAATCTTTGATTCCAACAGGGACAACTTCATGTCAATTTTCCTTTCCTAACATTATAACGGATTCTTCGATTGCTTTCAAGCAAAACTTACAGATTAGTGGTATTCATTTCAAATGGTTCTCTTAATAAACTCACTTATTAGTGGCTTATAACAGTTTTTTTGCAAAAGAAAACACAAAAAGCATGGTATCATAGGTGATTCCACGCTTTTTGTTTCATTCAAAGAATTTTGGGATATAAAATGAGGAGACGGTGGGATTCGAACCCACGATACCGTAAGGTACAACTGATTTCGGGTGCTGTGCGCAAATCCGAACTTGAGGGATTTTATTAGAAATAAACGGAAGATAAGAGAACGCCGGAAAGCCAGTGTTAGCAAGGCTTTGATAAGGATGGTAGTAAAAAACCAATAAAATCAAAGGTTTGCGGACAGTAACAGACAGGGCTTTGGCTTAAAATTAAATACCAAACAGCAAAAGGGAGATTGTTTTCAGAACAGTATCCCTTTTCTGTTGCCTCCGTGACCTCACAGCAGGTACAGGAGATTATGCCATAGGTGAAAAATTCCTATGGCTTTTTTTGTACCCAAAATCAGAAAGGAGCCATCCATGAACCTAACCGAAAATGAAAAACGCCTTGCCTATCAGATTGAGAGCACCGACCAGATCGGCACTCTCCACGAGCTTGCCATGCTGAACCGCTATGCGACAAAGCCGGAAACCAAAGAGTCCTCTGAAAGCCTCCTGAAGAAACTCCGCACCCTCTCCGCTGATGAATGTATGGCGGTGGTAAATGACATCCAAAAGAATTATCGTCTGCCGGAGAAACCTCAGACCATTGGGGAAATGCTTGCGGAGGCCAGGCAGAAATCCGGCGCGGAAAGGCTGGCAGGCCATGACATTATGGCCCTGGAGCGTTTCGCCCCTGACACCAGGCACATGGTTATCTTTGATGTGCTTTCCCATGAGTCCCCTGTCGGCAATAAGGGAGAACGTATGCGGCTGTTCCTCACGGAGCAGGGCTATCAGAAATCCCTGGACAACCAGGACAAGGGCCATATCAAAATTAAGAGCCATGCAAAAGTCATGGGAGGCCACCTCTACTATGGCCGCAAGGACAGAGCCTTGTGAAAATGCCTCAAAAAAGGTGGAAAATCAGCTGTTTTCTTCCCCGTGTGCCGTTCTTCCATTGGCGGCAGGGTGTTTTATCCTCCCTCTCCGGCAGAACCCATACGAGAGGAAAAAACCGAAGAAAACGACACTTTTTGAAACTATGGAAAGGAGGTGCGGCACATGGCAGTTTTCCGCATAGAGAAAACCCGTGATTATACCGTGATGGCAAACCATCATCTGCGGAACACAAAACTCTCCCTGAAAGCAAAGGGCCTGTTATCCCTTATGCTCTCCCTCCCCGAAGATTGGGACTACACCACCAGGGGGCTTGCCAAAATCTGCAAGGACGGTGTGGACAGCATCTGCTCTGCGGTGAATGAGCTGGAGGAACACGGCTATGTTATCCGTGAGCGTATCCGTAACGCCAAAGGGAGATACCTCTGCCATCAAAACAGGACTTCTCAATATGGGCCGTGAAAAGGACCTGGCGGAGGAAACCGTCCCTCTGGTTGGGAAACTGGATGATTATGAAAAAGAGTATGGTATCCCGCTACTAGGATTGCTACACTATAACGGCTATTTCAACCGTATATTGCAGCAGGATATTTCTCGCCGGAATTGCTACGGTGACTGCTCCTATCATCTTCCGCAAGTATACTTGAAACTGTGCTGTTGCGGCATAACTGATCAGGCAGGATATCAACATAGCCAGTGCTAAAAGCAATATGGTTTCAATGATAAATTGTGCGAGAATTTGGCTTTTGTGGATTCCAATGGCTATCAGAATTCCTACCTCATGGGTACGCCCACGGATTCGCATAGCCAGTGTAAGGAGAAGTGCCGTGGTGCTGACCACAATAGTCGCAATTATCAGCGCTGTGGTAAGTCTACCTATAGTAGCAAGCTGCGCGGAGATGGCGTCATACTCTGCTGTGTTCGCTTGCAGAGCATAGGTATCCCTTTTGAGTTTACCCATGACCGTTTCTAACTTTGCGGGGTCAGCTACGAAGAAGTCCACCCATCCTATGCTGCCGACAAGCGTTTCAAGGTCTGTGAAAATTGTGTCATGATCGAACTCCATGCTGGGGCCGCTCTTATAGATACCGATAACTTTCACGGTTAGTGATGGCTCTGAAAATGACAGTTTATCACCCAAATGTAAGCTGTTTTCTTCTGCCAGTTCCCGACTAATGATCGAAACATTTTCATCTTTTTGAGTGATATGCCGTCCCTCGACCAGCGTCAGAATACCGCAGATAAAATTGGGATTCCATGCGGATTCTGTGTTCCCATAAACCGGGCCGGATGGCATATCGGATGGATAAATGAAACAGTTAGCTGTAGCACAAATGGTGTGCTGAGCCTAGTAAGCCTTGATTTCGGGATTACTTGCAATCTGTTGAACATCCTGCGGGAGGATTTCCGTAAACTCCATGGAATAACCTTTGCCGTCCGCGTCAATCTCTAATGGCTTTCCCCACAAGGTAAGGGATGCGCCCACGGTTTCCCGCAAGCTGTCGGCGGCGCTCTGCACTGTATCAAGCACGGCAAAACTCATGGTGCAAAAGAGCGTTATCAGCAGAAAAAGCAGGAATAAAGTCAGACTTTTTCTAGGTTTGCGTGTGTTGTAATAGGATGGCCCGTCTGAATACATTCAAAAAAAGATACCTCTAATCTTTTTTGTTGAAGGTATCATATCATGTCCGTATGGAACGATTATGGAGCAAATGTGGAGCTAATATGGAATTGACTCAGAAGTTAATTTCAAATGACACTCCTGTTATGCTTTCAGATGGGGTAAATCTAAAAGGAATGTCCAGAGATTGCAATATTGTTGCAACAAAGTATAACCCTAATCCATTCCCGCCAGTCGCGCGGTCGCGGCCATAGTCTTACCGATAGAATGGTTCAAAGATGTGGGCAAGATGTTCCAGCGGGATGGGCGCACACTCGTTTTCCACCATGATCCGCCGTTAGTGGCAGGAAATTATAATAGAACCGTTAGGCTTTGTGTAGGACACTGCGTTTGCCAGAATATTGGAAATAACTTTTTCAATCATCCTTCGCGGCAGGTGGATAACAGCCGGTTCAGTAAAATCAATTTCCAGGTTTATCCCTTTTGCGATAATTTGATATGGTTCCAAAATCGTGCGAACCGCGTCCTATAAAGAAAAATCTGTATATTCCTGATTTCCCGCAAATTCAGCCCTGGACGCGCCGAGAATCTCCTTAATCATCTATGCCAGCCGGTCGGCCAAATCCTTGCATTTGGAGAGATAGGTATCCCTATCTTTTTCAACTCTAAAGAAGTCTGCTCCGCCGTAGGATTCCTCTGCAAGCAAGATTTTTAGCCCATCTTCCGTAGAGTCGGCTCTGATGGTAAAATCAGCCTTGCCATCTAAACTTACAGGAGAGCTAGGTTCTGCTTTCAGCAAATCCACAGTAAATGAAAAATCATCATAACTAACGGCGGCGTTCGCACTCCATTTGGCAGCAAAGTCTATGACAAGGGTTACTCCCTTGTCAAGTGCAGACGATATGATTTTATCAGCCAGGGCAGTTGCATCTGTTTCGAAAGCTTTTTTCTGCTGGTAGTTATAGGCGCGCGGCATGAGAAAGTATACCAGCGCGTGGGACAGCAGTACAATGACCAGCATAAGTCCCTGCGTGTATAGGAAAGTTTTCGGGAATATATTCAATTTCTTCACTGGCTAACCTTAAGTTTGTACCCGATTCCCTTGACAGTTTTGATACAGTCCAAGTGCAGTTCGTTCCGCAGATTTTAGGTGTCCACCAGCCTGTCTAAGACTTCAGTGTTAACATCGCAATGTGGAGCCTGTATGAAATTTCTCGATTTTTACAAGGATTATAGCCGCAGGCGGGTAATAAATCAAGTGGCTAGATGTTAACAAAGGGATAAATACTTACTGATTTTTCAAAGCGACCGAAGCCTCTGCCGGTATCCCAGCATTTCATCTTCCTCCGTACCGTCGAGTACATCTTGCAATTCGCCAATCGCCTTTTCTCTCTCATATGGCAGACGTGCCGTAAAGGGAAAATAATTGGAAACGGAGTTTGCAAAGAGATGGGTGCGAATGTGCAAATTTTCAATCAGCGTTTGCAGTTCTTCGATGCGCTCTTTTTCATCTGCCGGTGTAAACTTACCCTGCTTTGCCAACTGGTACAGCTGCGTATCCGGAAAAAGCGTCAATGAATCTACCGAGATAAAATATGGGTTAAGCTGACTGAACACCTTTGCAGAATTGACAGCGTTGCGCCGCCCATTACCTTTCCCAGCCAGCCCGGTCATATAGGCAAAATAATACTCGATGCCAGCCTCGTCCAGCTTGCGGCACTGCTCCAAAATATCATCGGCGGTATAGCCTTTGTTTGCCAGCGCAAGGGTGGCCTCATCGCCGCTCTCCGTGCCGATACTCAGGCCATTGATACCCATGGCCCGGAGCTTTTTGAGTTGCCAGACTTCCTTGTTCTTGATGTCCCGGATACTTGCAAACATGGCGATGGACTGGCACTTTATGAGATACTCTCGGATGGTCAGGGCGCGCAGCTTGAGGTTCTCATAGCTCATAGCAAAGGGGTTCGCGCCAGTGAGAAATACCCGCCGGGCGTTGGGCTGATAGCTCTTAATTTCCGCTAAATCCTCCTCAAATTCATCCATGGGGGACATCCGAAACATCTCATCTTTATAGAGGTTGCAAAAGGTACACTTGTTGTGTGTGCAACCAGATGTCGCCTGCAAAATGACGGACTGCGATTCATACGGCGGCCGCCATGTTCTTCCTGTGAAATGCACAAAAATCCTCCCTTATAGGTGTCGAAGATTCCTGCGGTAATCACGCAACTTTTCCTCGCCTACCGTGTCAATGATTTTGTCGATTGCCGTAATCAGCGTGGCCCTATCCTCCGGCAGGCGACCGTGAAACTGGAACGCGTTAGAGGCCCCCAGTGTAAGTTTTCAAGAGACCTGCAAAACCCAGGACGGGCCTACTTTTCAACATGAAAAAATATGGAAAACTCCGGGAAACGGCTTAAATACTAGGTTTTTTCGCGTAAAACTGCTTGAATGGAAGTGAAAATTTTGCAATCTCGCAAAATGGGATTGCAAAATTTTTTTGCCCGTTTGCGGCCCCAAAGTGGCCTGTGCGGCGTAAAGCTGCCAACCGTTCAAATTTGCCCTTTAGGAGCGTTTAAGGACGCACAAGAAATCTTTTAAGAAACCGCACAAACCCAGCATTGGCGCGGTTTAAGCGGCTTTTAAGAAAATAACAGCAGCCCTTTAAGCGAACGCATACAAACGCCGCTTAAAGGGCTTGTTTTTTGCTTTTAAGCGAAATTAGCCCGTGCATTTTTTGCACGGGCTACAAAACTATGCACGGGCCTTGAAAACACTAGGTTTTCGGGCGCTTTTGTAATCGAGGCGTTTCCCCACATTGCACGGGCTACCCACGCTCGGGTTTTACAAAAGTTTCGTCCCTTAAAAAGCTCGGAAAGCACGACAAACTCCGTAAGAATCTTACGCATTTTGTCATTTCCTTACAAACCTAAGACAGCGCTCCATGGGTGTGGTAAGGTTATGCAAATGATACTATTTTTTGTATTGCGCCAGCTGCTGCAGTTCCTCGGCCCGCTTGTTTAATTCGGCGCGGCCTGCGGCATTTAGTTGAAAGACAGCGGCAAACGGCCCTGTAATTTCCTGGTAATCCATATTGATCGGCTTGTTCTGCTGCAGGAGATTTTTTGTAATAAGCTCAAGGGCCTGGGATAGTACGCTGGTAGCCAGGGCTTGCTCGTCCTGATTGCTTACGGTATAGGCATCCTTAAATTGTCCCATTCGGGCTATCACCCTATCCAGCTCGGCGTGTATTACGGGGATATTCTCCATAAAGGCATCCCGATCTACCCCACCCCGAAGAAATTCGCCGCTTACACCGAAATACTGCTCCAGCGCAGCCATCGCCTTAGAATTGGGTTCCCGGCGGCCATTCTCATAACCAACAATAGCACCATAGCTTACCCCTATTTCAGCAGCAAGCTGTCTTTGCGTTATTCCTTTCTCTAGCCTTAGCTCTTTAAGGCGGATAGCGAGGGTATTTTCTGGGTTTTTTTTCATTGTACTACAACCTTTCACTCTTTGATGTTTCCTAGTATATCACAAGTTGTACAAATGCAAAAGAAAAATTTGCGAAAAGGCTTGACTTTGTCAAACGTACAAGCTATAATAACACTGTAAGTTCGTCAAACGTACAAATACAAGGAGGGCAAAAAATGTTTGTAATCCCAAATGTTCCAGAAATCAAAAGACGGCGGGAGGAAATCGGGCTTTCACAGCACCAGCTTTCCTTGCAGTCAGATTTAAGCGGCTGTGCTATTAGCCGCATTGAAAGCGGTAGAACAAAGCGGATCAACCACCTGCGGGCCAGAGAGATAGCAAAAGTGCTGGACTGTAAGGTGGAGGACATTTTTACAGACGCAAGAAGTGCATAAGCCGAAACTGCCCCATGGGGCAGTCCGCAGGGGATGACCGCCCTGCGCTGACGATGGCAGGTCACGAAAGACGGTGAAAAAGTGGAAACCAGGCTCACGACCAAAGAAGTTGCCAAGTTGTACAACAAAAACGAAAGCACAATCCGGCGCTGGGCTGAAAGCGGTAAACTTGATGCAGAGTGCGTTTACAATGAGTTTAACTCACCTGCTTACCTGTTCGCAATTAGCGTTTTGGATAAGCCTATACAAGAAAAATACTTTGCCCAGGTAAAGGCCAGTTTGCCAAAGGCATCTATAGCCGCCAGCAAAAAGGATAAACCTTTTGACCATTACACGGATGACGAACGTCAAGAAATCATGTGGTGGGAAAAAACACTGAAAGAGTGGAAAACCTACCGCGACCGCTACCCAGGCAGCAAGGCCGAGGCCGATGATAAATTTATCGCCCTTTGTGCCAAAACAGACCCGGAAAATACCTTCTCGGTAGATACATTATACCGCAAGGAGCGCAATTTTCGCAAGCTGGGCCTGGACGGCCTGCTGGACAAGCGCGGCAAGGCCCGCAAGGGGAAAAGCAAAATCACCGAGGAAATGTGGCAGACTTTTTTGAGCTACTACCTGGACGAGGCCCAGCATCCCATCCAAAAGTGCTATGAGTACACCCGGATATACTTCCAGGACACGGCCCCCCAGGTGGTGGCAGATATCCCCGCCTATTCCACTTTCTGGCGCAGGATACAGAGGGACATCCCCGAGGCAGTGGAAGTGCTGGGCCGCCAGGGCCAGAAAGCTTTTCGCGACCGCTGCGCCCCGTATATCCGGCGTACATATGAGGCCATGGCCAGCAATGAGTGGTGGGTGGCAGACAACCACACCTTTGACGTTATCACCCAGGGCGAGAACGGCCAGCTCCATCGGCTGTACCTTACGGCTTTCTTTGACGCACGGTCGGGCTTCTATACCGGGTGGCACGTCACCACGGCCCCCAGCAGCCAGTCAACGCTCATCGCGCTGCGCAAGGGCATTTTGAAATACGGCATCCCGGAGAATATCTATGTGGACAATGGCCGCGAGTTTTTGACCCACGACATTGGCGGCCTGGGCCACCGGAAGAAAAAGCCCAAGGACGGCGAAGAGCGCTTTGAAGTGCCCCCGGTATTTGAGCGGCTGGGCATCAAGATGACAAATGCCATCGTAAAGAACGCCAAGGCGAAAATCATAGAGCGGCGCTTCCGGGATGTGAAAGACCAACTGTCCCGCCTGTTTGAGACCTACACGGGCGGCAACGTGGTGGAAAAGCCGGAAAAGCTCAAGGGTGTGCTGAAAAACGGGGAAATCCCCCTGGACGCTACTTTCATCGACACAGTGGATACCCTGCTGGACGGGTATTTTAACCAGCAGCCCTATGGCGGCGAGGTAGCCGCAGACCATGGCAAGCCCCGCCAGCAGGTCTACAATGAAAACCTGCACACCAAGAGGGTGGCCGGGGCCGAGGACTTGAACCTCATGCTCATGCGCAGCGCCAGGGTACAGAAGGTCACCCGGCGCGGGGTGCATCTGGACATCGCGGGCCAGCGGCTTGACTACTGGAGCGATGATTTTATCTTTAACTATATGGGCGAAAAGGTGTATTTCCGCTATGACCCCGATGATTTAAGCGCCGTGCGGGTGTATGACCTGGAGGATCGTTTCATCATGGAGGTGCCTGTGGATAATACAGCTGTACTCACCTACGGGGCCAGCAAGGAAGAAGTCAAGCAGGCCATGGGCAAGGTGCGGCGGCTGGAGCGCATTACCAAAGAGGCCCTGGAGGCCAGCACAGTACAGGCTTTCGGCAGGCGTACCGCCCTGGAATTGGTGTTGGAGCAGGCCCATGAAAACCAAACGGCCCGGATCATCCCGGAACCCCGGCCCAAAGTGCTGGAGTTGCAAAGGCCCAACGAGGAGCCGCTACTTAAGGCAGTGGGCGGGCCTGACCTGGATGTTATGAATAGAAACGCAATGAAACGAAATGGAGGCTTTGACAATGAGTAAGGTTTATAACAGCGCATTGCAGGCAAGGGTGGAGCAGTTTTTGCAGGACAGGCAGATCAGCCAGGCCAAGGCCGCGCCCCTTATGGGTATCAGCCAGACGGCCCTTTCCCAATACCGCCGCAGTATGTACGATAACGGCGATATTTCAGCCCTGGAAAGCAAGCTGGAGGAATTTTTCAAGGCCCAGGACGAACAAGACGCCAGCACCGAAAAGGCCCTGCCCTATAAGCCCATCCAGGACTATATCCCCACCTCCATTTCCGAGGACGTGTACAAGCTGATCCGCTATTGCCAGTTGGAAAAGGGCATGGTCATTATCCACGGGGATGCAGGCATCGGCAAGACCAAGGGCGCGGAAAAGTTTGTGAGGGACAACCCCACCAGCAGCGTGTACATACAGGCTACCCCCAGCATCGGCACCCTGGGCAACCTCTTGAAGATGCTGGCGCGGGCGCTGCGGGCGCCGGAAAGCCGCAGCAAGCTGGAGCTGGCCCTTTCCATCCGGGAGAAGCTGGAGGGCACCAACCGGGTAATCATCATTGACGAGGCCCAGCACCTGCAGCTGCGGGCGCTGGAGGAGATACGCACATGGACAGACCCCAACCCCATCACCGGGCAGCAGGGTGTGGGGATCGCGCTGATCGGCAACACCGAGACATACACCCGCATGGTGGGCAAGCAGGAGGCCCGGTTCGCGCAGCTGTTCTCCCGTATCCGCATGAACCGCTTTTATAGCACCCATAAGGTCACAGCCGAGGACGTAAAGGCCCTTTTCCCCAAACTGGCCGAGGAGGGCCAGAAAAAGGAGGCCGCTTTCCTGCATGGTATCTGTCAAAGCAAGTGGGGCGTCCGGGGCGCTGTGAATGTCTATAACAACGCCGTAAACAACGAGGATATTACCTATACAGGGCTTTACAACATGGCCCGCAATATGGGCATAGGCGTGGTATAAGGAGGGGCTTATGATTTTTAAGAGGGTTTTACCGCTGGTTTTGGCGGCGTTTGCAGGGCTTTTGAGCGGTATGTATATCCGGCTGGGCTTTGAGATTGTAAAGGGCCGACCGTTTTCTCCGGGCGGCGAGGCGCTGTTCCTCCCCCTGGTGGCGCTGCTGCTTTACCTGGGGTATAGCATAGGCAAGGCGGCGGCCACCCAGCGGGCCGCAGACGCCGCCTATAAGGCCGGATACCGGGACGGCTACCAGCAGGGGTGCATCGGCAGGCGCAGGGTGGAGGCCGGGCCTGCAGAGCCTGCCAGGGCCGCCAATGAATATATGGGGCTATAAGCCCCTCCTTAATGCAGCTACCCTTTGGGCAACGGTCGCAAGCCCGTGTAAATGCAGAGCGAGGAAAACGGAAAGGAGCGTGGAAATGGATCTGGAGCATATAGCCATATTACGCCTGCAGGAGGCGGCAAAGCTGAGTGCGTTCTACTATGACAAGCCCCTGCTGCTGACCTATTCTGGCGGTAAAGATAGCGAGGTTTGCTTGGAGCTTTGCAAGCGGGCCGGGGTGCCCTTTGAGGCCATACACAGCCTTACTACCGCAGATGCGCCGGAAACTATTTACCATGTGCGCAAGGTGTTCCGTAGGCTGGAACTGGAGGGCGTCAAGTGTGAAATACTGTACCCCCAATACAAGGGGCAGCCCACCTCCATGTGGGCGCTTATCCCCCAAAAACTCATGCCCCCGGTACGCACGGTGAGATACTGTTGCCAAGTTTTGAAAGAGGGGCACGGCAAAAACCGTTGCATGATACTTGGCATCCGCAAGGCAGAAAGCAAAAACCGATCTGATTCGGGTGTGGCAGAATTGTCTGGTAAAACTAAGATGGAAAAACAGATTTTTGACTTCGACAATGGCGACAAAAGGATAATTGCCCCATGCCAAATGAAAGCAAAAATCAAAATCCATCCCATTGTAGACTGGACAGACCGGGACGTATGGCAGTTTTTGACGGCTGCAAAAGCGGATATAAACCCCTGTTATGATATGGGATTTAACCGGGTGGGCTGTGTTGGCTGCCCGATGGCCGATAAACTCCGCTGGCGTGAATTTCAGAAATGGCCCAAGTTTGAAAACCTTTACCGCCGCGCCTTTGCCCGTATGTTAGAGGAACGCAAAGCACGGGGCAGACTCTGCCAGTGGAAAACTGCCGATGACGTTTTCCGCTGGTGGATGGATGACAAGAACTTGGACGGCCAGCTGGATATATTCGGCGGGGAGGTGGGCGCGGATGGTCTGTAATTGGCCCTATACCTGCAGCAGGTGCGGGAAAGCCGACAGGATACTGGAAACCGGGGAGCGGGCCTGCTGCACCTGCCGGTTTTGGGGATTAGACATCGACTCCCCCGTGTGCTGGAAGAAAATGCAGATCATGAACCCCTGCGAGGTATGCGGGGATTGGGAAAGGAGGCTGGCATGGAGCTAAAATCCTGCCCCTTTTGTGGGGGCGAAGCTTTTATAAACGATGATTGGGCGATTGGGCGGCTTTGCGCAGAACTTATATTTTTCGTCATCTGCACACGGTGCGGGTGCAGGACTGGCTTCTTTGAAAAGCCGTCCTATGCGGCAGCGGCCTGGAACCGCCGCAGCCCAGGAAAGGAGCTTGCAATATGGCACCCAAAAAGCAAAAACGCATGACCCAGCGGCAAAAGGCTGAAAGGGCGCAGGTCAAAAAGGAGCTGCAGGCGAAAGGAATACTCCCACCTGACAAGCCCCGGCTGAACCGCAAAAAGTTTGCCAAAGAGGTATGGGCAGAATATGAGGCCATGGAACCCATCCGGCGCGAGGTTTTCCTCCTTAAGGCTATCGGCTGCATGGTGGGGCCGGATATGCGGGAGGTCACCCCGGAGGAGGTGGGGGTGCTTAAACTGCTAAAGTTAGCGGTGGAAATGGACAAGTTTTCCCAACGGCTCAAGGCCGAGGGCCGGGACACCTACACCCTGGGGGAATTGTCCGAGGAGGTTATAACGCCTGTTTTGAAGCTATAGGGGCCTCGGCCCCGCCTTAATGCGGCTGCCCTTTGGGGCAACGGTCACAAGCCCGGATAGACGCAGAGTGAGGAAAACACAAAGGAGGTATGCGGATGGACGCACAAAAGAAGCTGGGCAAAAAAGGCACCCTGACCATCCCCCAGCAGCTGCGGCACCAGCTGGGCCTGCAGGGGGGCGCGGCGCTGGATATCACCACGACAGAGGACGGGGGCCTGCTGCTGCAGAAGCACCTGCCGACCTGCAATATCTGCGGCGGCACCCAGGGTGTTATAAAGTTTAGGGGCTTTGATATCTGCCGGGAGTGCCGCCAGGGCCTGCGGGAGGTGGCCGGGGATGATTAACCAGGAACAGGTCAAGGCTTATGTGGACGAATACGCTGCCCTGACCCTTGAATCCAGCCGTATAAAGGAGCGCATGGACTGGCTCAAGGGATACTTTGAGACCCTGGCCGCCGATGACCTTAAGGACACCAAGCTGCTGACCGCCTCCTATTGGGGCAGCCAAAACAGCCGGGTGACGGTGACAAACGCCGCCACAGTCAAGCCGGTATCCCTTACGATGGTAAAGGAGGTGCTGGGCAAGGTGGCCGGGGACTTTATCAAGACAGAGAGCACCGACACCATGACCGCCCCCTGCAAAAAGCTGCTGGGCATGGTGGCCCAGGGGAATTATACCGAGGGGAGCCTTAATAGCCTGATCCAGAAAATCAGCAGCGACCCCAAGGTGCAGGCCACCCTGCAGAAACGGCTCAAGGGTACTTACAACCGGGACAAGGCCGCGCTCATGAAGGTGGGCGGCCTGCCGGAGCAGGAGGCCAGCGATTGGGCCTACCTTGCCGCCGAGGTGATAAATTGGGAATGGCTCACCCAGGTGCTGCGGGCCGCAGGCTGGCAGGGCAGCACCCAGGAGGCCGTGGACATCATCCGGGCCGCCGTTATCGTGGAGGAAAGCATCAAGGTGGGCGTGGAAGCAGAGCAGCCGCCAGCGTAGGCGGGGAAAGGAAGACGCTATGGCAGCCATCAACGGGCAGCAGATTAGGAAGATATACGCCATAGGCAATGCGCTGGGCATTGTGGAGCGGGACAACGAGGAGGACGCCCTGCACTCCCTGGTGGCTGCCATTACCGGGAAAGGCTCTGTAAGGGCGCTCACCAGCAGCGAGGCCCAGGCGGTAATAAACGACCTGCAGCAGCGCCAGGGCACCCCTCCCCCGCGCCGTAAGCCTAAGACGCACACAGAGCGCCCTGGCGGGGCTACGGCAGCCCAGCAGCGCAAGGTGTGGGCTTTGCTCTATGAGCTGCAAAAAGCGGACACAGCGCCCAGCAGGGCCACTTTAGGGCAGCGCCTGTGTGGTATCTTGAAAAAAGAGCTGCACATAGACGCCCTGCCAAAGGAGCCTTTTGTCTGGATCGACTTTGAGACCTGCAACCGGCTTATAGAAATACTGAAAAAGTATGTGGCCAATTCCGGGAGGTGAGGGTGCATGAGCGTACTGGATAAAATCACAATGGGCGACCTGGACGAAAACCAGCAGCAGGTGGCCGAGACCGTGGGCCTGGACAATTACAAAAAGCTGGTGGCAGCCTATGGAGGCATGAGCATTTATATCCCCAAGCCTGACCAATTCGAGCGGGCCGACCGGGACAACAGGATAAGGGCCGAGTTTGACGGTTACAACTTCCGGCCCCTGGCGCAGAAATACGGATTGACAGAAGTCACAATAAGGAGTATTGTATCAGATAAGGTGCGGGAAGTCCGCGCCCGCCCCTGGATGGCCAGCTATCTTTCCAGTAAAATCAAATAGTAAAGCACTTTATTTGACCGCTTGCGTGTTTTGAAGGTATGATTGAGACAAATCAATCATACCTTTTCTTTTTTCGGGGGTGTTCGTGTGACGTTTGATAATGGGACATGGTGGCTGGCGCTGGCCCTTTTGGGACTGATAACAGGCGGCTTGACCTACCTGGTAAAGCGGACTGTGTTCGGGCGGGTAGATAGGCTGGCCGATGATATTGAGCGGATAAAACAGGACTATACCCCCCGCAGGGTGCATGATAAAGACCACGATGCTACACAGGCAGAAATAAAAAAGATAACAGAAAACTATCTGACCAAAGAGGACTTTTTTCGTGAGCAGGCCAAAACAGAGCGCAAGCTAGACACAATACTGGATATATTGATGAAACAGGGAGGCAGGGGCGCATGACGGAAATGGACGTAAAGCGCATAAAGGCTGGTAACTTTGCCCGGAACAATGGCCAGGTTTTGCAGGCGGTCAATATCCTGCGCATAAAGTTTAACAAGCTGGCCGGGATAGAGCGGATGCTGAAAAGCAGCGGCATGGCCCCGGATGAATTTCTGGAAAGCGTCAACTTCCTGGCAGAAGAGGGATATATTCACCTGCGGTATATTTCCACCAAAGAGACGGCCACCCTGGCCGATGCGGAATATACAGCCCTGGAGGCCAAGCTCACCGGCAAGGGCATAAGGCTGCGGGCCGGAGGGATCGATGACGATATGGTGGAAGTGTCCAGCAGCGACAAGAGCCTTTTGCGGGCTGGCAACTTTGTCCAGAACAATGGCGGGGTGCTGCGGCCCTTGAATATCCTCTCCCACAAGTACAATAAGCTGGGCAACCTGCAAAGCCTGCTGGCTGGTGAAGGTGTGGCCGAGGATGAATTCCTGGACAGCGTAAACTTTTTGGCGTCTGAGGGTTATATCCATTTAAGGCTGATTTCTACACGGGAGCCTGCGCTGCTGGCAGACCATGAATATACCGAGCTGGAGGGTAAGCTCACCAGCCGGGGCAAGCGCCTTTTGAAAGGCGGCATAGAGGACAACATGATCGAAGTATAGGAGAGCGGGCACATGGGCAAAAAAGCGGGCAACCGAAAGCACAGCAAAATAGACGGGTTAGACCCCGCGCTGCGGGAAGCGGTGGAGCAGATGCTTTTGTCCAATGCCACCTATGGGGAGATTGTGGACTTTTTAGGCCAGAACGGCGTGGGCATATCGGTGGCAAGCGTGTGCCGGTACGCCCAGGCATACCAGGCCAATGTACAGATGCTGGCGGTGGCCCAGGAGAATTTCCGGCGCATGATGGATGAGTTAGACCGTTACCCTGACCTGGACACCACCGAGGCCATTATCCGGCTTACCAGCCAGAACCTGCTGAACGCCCTGGCCGGGGCCAGCGAGGAGGACTGGCATGGGGTAAGCATTGACAAGATGCTCCGGGAGGCCAATGCCCTGGTGCGGGCCGCCGCCTACAAGAAGCGGGTGGAAATGCAGAACCAGGACGCCACCGAGGCGGGGCTGGAGGCTGTGCGGACTTTGGTATTCGAGGCCATGGCCAGGGAGCAGCCGGAGCTTTACAGGCAGGTAAGCGAATTTTTGAACGCGAAAAAGCGGGACGGTTTGGAAAAGGGGTGAGGGTATGTGGTATGTGCTGCAGGTAGATACCGGGCAGGAGCAGGACGTGCAGCAGGCGCTGCGGGGCATGGGCATGATTGCTTTGGTGCCCAGGGAAAACCGGGCTGTCCGTAAGGGCGGGGCCTGGACACACAAGGAGTATACCCTCTTTCCGAGCTATGTGTTTGTAAGCCTGGACTATAACGCCGACAACTACTATAAGGTGCGGGCCGTGCCCCATGTGCAGCGGTTTTTGGGCACCAGCGGCCTTTCCCCTTCCCGGCTCACCTACCTGGAGGCCGAGTGGATCAAGGTGCTTTCCGGGGGCGGCAGGCCCCTGGAACCCACCAGGGTGCGCAGGCAGCCGGACGGCTCCCTCAAGATCGTGGGCGGGGTGCTGGGGAACTTTGCCAGCCGCGCTATCCAGTATGACAGCCACGCCCGCAGGGCCAAAGTGGAGCTGACCATTTGCGGGGAGCCGAAAACGGTACAGCTTTCGGTGGAGCTTGTAAACGATTCTTAAAAGGCATACACAGGAAACCGAAAAAGGCCGGGCGGTTGATGCGTCCCCCCGGCGCGGATCGGCGGACATAGACGCATGGAGACCGGGCCAAAACAGGCCCCGGATGGCGAAGCACACCCATCCGGGGCGGGATTTTGCGGCCCCGGCCTCTTTTGTTTTGTTTCTATGCGTTTAAGAACCGTTTAAGGCCGTTCAAACCGCGCCCCAGCCAAGAGGGCGGGAAAAGTTACCACCAAAAGGCAAGGGGGCAAATAGGGGCATTTCTGGCCCCGTATCAGCAAGGGAAAGGAGGCGGGCTGTTTGAAGCAGCGGAAAAAGCAGAGCATAGAGGCCCTTACGGGGGCCATGGCCGAGGCCGAGGCTAAAAAATACGAGACCGAGGGCACGGACTTAAACGCCCTGCGGGCGCTCTTAAAGGATTTTCTGGAGAGGGATCATTCCCCGGAACGGGAGCAGCTGAAAAAGGATTATATCGCGGGCCTGCCCCTTACCGGGAGCGGCGGCCTGCGCAAACGGCTGGCGGCCATTGACATGGAATTTTTCGGGCGGGCCTACTTCCCCCACTATTTCAGCCGCCCCTCCCCGGACTTCCACCGGGAGTTGGACGGCATCTGGCAGCAGGGTGTGCTGAAAGGCCGCTCCCCCGTGGCCCCGGCTGACGCCAAGGCAATCAGCCGCCTGCCTGGTGTGCGCCGGGTAGTGGCCGCGCCCCGTGGCCACGCCAAAAGCACCAACCTGACCTTTAAGGGCACCATGCACGCCGTCTTGTACCAGTATAAACATTACCCCATACTCATATCGGACAGCAGCGAACAGGCCGAGGGCTTTCTGGACAATATCCGGGTGGAGTTTGAAGAAAACCTCGCCATTATAGAGGACTTTGGCTTTCTGCCCGGCAAGGTATGGCGCAATAATGTGCTGGTGACCAAAAGCAACATCAAGCTGGAGGCCATCGGCAGCGGCAAGAAAATCCGTGGGCGCAAGCACCGGAACTGGAGGCCCGACCTTATTATCCTGGACGATGTGGAGAATGATGAAAATGTCCGTACCCCAGACCAGAGGGCCAAGCTCGACAACTGGTTCAAGAAAGCCGTATCCAAGGCCGGGGACGATTACACGGACATTATCTATATCGGCACCCTGCTGCACTATGACAGCCTGCTTGCCAACACCTTGAAGAACCCGGCCTATAGGGCTATCAAGTATAAAGCGGTCATTTCCTTTTCAGAGGCGGACGCCCTCTGGCAGCAATGGACGGAGATTTATACAGACCTTGCAAACGATGACCGGGAGCGGGACGCCCTGGCTTTCTTCCATATGCACCAGGCCGCTATGCTGGCGGGCACAAAGGTGCTATGGGAGGAAAAACTCTCCTATTATGACCTCATGGTTATGCGGGTATCTGAGGGCGAGAGCGCTTTCAACAGCGAAATGCAGAACGAGCCTATAAACCCGGACGATTGCCTGTTTATGGAGGAATGGCTGGACTATTACAACGAGGCCGAGATAGATTTCCGAGACCGCGCCTATCAATTCTTTGGCTTTGTAGACCCCTCCCTGGGCAAAAACAAAAAAAGCGACTTTTCCGCTATCCTGACCATAGCCAAGCACAAGGCCAGCGGCTATATGTTCATAATGGACGCCGATATCGAGCGCAGGCATCCAGACCGCATTATCATGGACGTGCTGGACAAGGAGCGCTGGCTGCGGGCCACCTATGGCCGGGGCTATAAGAAATTTGGGGCCGAGGTGAACCAATTCCAGTGGTTCCTCAAGGAGGAGCTGGCAAAGGCCAGCGCCAGGGCGGGGCTGTACCTGCCTATCGAGGAAGTGCAGCAGTCCAGCGACAAGGTGCTGCGTATCCAGACCCTGCAGCCGGATGTAAAAAACAAGTATATCAAGTTTAACCGCCGCCATAAGAGGCTCCTGGAGCAGCTGACGCAATTCCCCATGGCGGCCCACGATGACGGCCCGGACGCCCTGGAGGGTGCCCGTACCATAGCCAAAAAGTCAAGGCGTTTCCGCATTGTAGACCGTGCGGATTTAGGATTATAGGAGGTATTGCATGGGATACACAAAGCTTTACAGCGGGTGCAGGGCTTGCCCCTACCGGGAGACCTGCAGCCATAAGCTGCTGATGAGCGAGGGGGGGTTGAAACCTGCGGCAGCGCCCCTTGCCCAGCCTTTGCCCCAGCCGCTGCTGCAGCCCCATGATTACCGCCCTGTCAAGATTGACGCAAATACTACTATTACCATTGACCTTGAAAAGCTTAAAAAGCAGCTGGAGGAAAGCCATTTCCCGCCCATGCTGTTCCAAGGGGGTGCATAATTTGCCTGTACTGTACATGGAACGCTCGGCCCTGGAGGGGCTTACCGAGGCAGATATCAAGAAAATCATAGAGGAAAACGAGGGCAGTATCAAGTACCAGCGCCTGGAGGGGTACTATGTGGGGGATCATGATATCCTGCGGTATACCAAAAAGGACAAGGCCGTGCCCAATAACCGGCTGGTAAACAATATGCCCCGGTATATCACGGACACGGCTGTGGGGTACTTCCTGGGCAAGCCTGTGGCCTATTCCAGCCAGGATGATGCTTTCCTCCAGGCCCTGCAGGATATTTTTGACTATAACGATGAACAGGACGAAAACACGGAGCTGGCGAAAACCGCCAGCATAGACGGCAGCTGCTTTGAGATGCTTTACATGGATGAGGACGCCATGATCCGCTTTGTAAAAGTGGCCCCCGGCAACTGCATCATGATCTATGAGACCGGCTACACGACCCCCATGGCAGCGCTGCGCTTTATCTATTCCAGGGACAGGCGCGGCAACCCCATCAAAAAGGTGGAGTTTTGGACTTCCACCGAGTGCTGGTATTTTGTAAGCTACAACGGCGGCCCCCTGGAGCTTATGGATATTGTGGAGCACTACTGGCAGGACGTGCCCTTTGTGGAATATATCAACAATGAGGAACGGCTGGGGGACTTTGAGGGCGTTATTACGCTAGTGGACGCCTACAACCGGGCGCAGAGCAATACCGCCAATTTTTTCCAGTATAACGATGAGGCCATCCTTAAGGTGCTGAAAATGGGGGATGTAAAGCCCCAGGACATCCGGGACATGAAAGAGGCCGGGGCCATCCTGCTGGAGGACGGCGGGGACATACAGTGGCTTATTAAGGAAGTGGCCGACGCCCCGCTGGAAAACTACAAAAAGCGGCTGCGGGATGATATGCACCTTTTTTCCAACGTCCCCAACCTGAACGATGAGAACTTTGGCGGGAACCTGTCCGGCGTGGCCGTGTCCTATAAGCTGTGGGGCCTGGAGCAGGTCTGCGCCATCAAGGAGCGGAAATTCAAACGGGCGCTGCAGCGGCGCATTGAGCTTATCACCACCATGCTGAACATCCAGGGCGGCCACTATGACTACCGGGATATTGATATCCAGTTTAGGCGCAACAGGCCCCAGAACCTTTTGGAGAGCGCCCAGATTGTCACCACCCTGTCCGGGGAACTGAGCCGGGAGTCCCGGCTGCAGCTGCTGCCCACGGTTGAAAATGTGCAGGATGAGCTGCAGAAGCTGGAGGAGGAAAAGAAAGCGGACATGGGGGACTTTGGCGGGTATGACGCCCTGGCCCATGCCCTGCAGCAGGCCCAGGCCCCGGAACAGGCCCAGCAGCTGCCCCCGGCCCAGCAGCAGGGGGTGGCTGACGCATGAGCTATAAGACCCGCAATGAGTGGATAGAGGACGCGAAAAGCCGCCTTTTGCAGAATGAGCGCCGGGCGGACAAAGCGGCGCGGGAGCTGCTTTTCCTCTACGATGAGGCGGCCTACAGCATAGAAAAAGAAATCAACACCCTTTTTGCCCGGTACGCAACGGACAGCCACCTGACCGCCTCCGAGGCGTCCCGGCTGCTGTCGGGCCGGGAATACAGCCATTGGCGCAAGTCCATTGAAAAGTACATAGAGGATACCAAAGGCAAGGACAAGGCCAAAGCCAGCAAGGCCCTGCTGGAGCTGAATACTTTAGCCATGAAAAGCCGTATCAGCCGCAAGGAGCAGCTGCTGGCGGCTGTCTATATGGCCATGATGGATTTAGCCGGGGACAGTGAAACCCGGCTCACCACCCTTTTGGGGGATATGGTTCGGGTAAATTATTATGAAAGCTGCTTTTCCATGCAGAAAGGCATCGGTATGGGCTTTAACGTGGCAAAACTGGACACAGCCCTTATCCGGCAGATCGTTTCCTACCCCTGGAGCGAGAAGCACTTTTCAGAGGCTGTGTGGGGTGCCTGCGACCATATCGCGGCTGTGGCAAAGCGGGAAATCACCCTGGGCTTTATCAAGGGCAGCGGCGTGGATGAAATGGCCCGCGCCATTGATGAGGTTATGGACAGGGGCCGGTACAACGCCCAGCGCCTGGTGCGTACCGAGTGCAAATACTTTGCGAACCAGGGGGAGCTGCTGGCCTATAAGGAAAACGGCATCAAGAAATACCGCTTTATCGGCGGCACCGAAGGCAGCACACACTGTGACTGCGCCCTTTTGAATGGCCGGGTATTCCTGGTGGAGGAGGCGGTGGCCGGGGTGAACTTCCCACCCATGCACCCTAACTGCCTGTGCATCGTGGTGGCCGCCTTTGACAAGAGCCTGTTTACAGAGCGCAAGGACGCCCGGCCCTTGTCGGAAAATATCAAGTTTAAGGAATGGCAGGAAAAATATGCGGGAGGTGCGGCATGAGTACTCAAAAGGCGTGGCCTTGCCCTTTTTGCGGGGGAATAGTCACACAAAGGCAAGGGCTTTCCGGCCCCCGGCACTTTCTGTGCGGTAAATGCGGGGCCGTGGTCAGTTTCAATAATAAAGAGTGCAGAAACGATAAAAGGCGGGCCATCCATTATTGGAACCGCCGGGTATGCAGGAAGATAATTTAAGCGCCGGTTAAACGGCGTTTTTATTATACCCAAAAATCATTTAAGGAGGATTTACACAATGGCAGATGAAGTCAATACCACCCAAAGCGCGGCGGCCCCTGCTGCCGGTACGCCCCAGGCGGCCCCGGAGGCCGCCCCCACCCAGGAACAGCAGAACGCTTTCCAGCGGTTTTTGAGCGGCCTGCTGGGCGGCAAGGCACCCGCCGCCCCCGCAGAGGGCGCGGAAACAGATACGCCCCCCGCCGCTAAGCCCGAGCCGGAGGCCAAGACCTACACCGAGGCCGACCTGCAGGCCCGGCTGGAGGCCGCAAAGGCCGAGTGGGCCGCCCAGCAGCAGGAACAGGCGCGGCTGGAGAAACTCCCCCCGGAGGAGCGGGCCAAGGCCGAGGCGGACGCCCAGCGGGAAGAATTGGAGGGCCTGCGGGCGCAGCTGCTGCAGCGCGACCTTAAAGACGCCGCCCTCAAGCAGCTTGAAAAGGACGGTTTCCCCGCAGGGCTTGCCGACCTGCTTACCTACACGGACAAGGAGGCCATGGAAAAGAGCATGGCCCATGTGCAGGATGTTTTCAAAGGCTGCCTGGAGGCCGCCGTCAAGGAACGGCTGCGGGGCAAGACCCCGGAGGGCCTGGGCGGGGCCGCTTCTGCGGAAAACGCCATCCGGGATCAGATCGCGCAGAATATCAGAGGAGGGTTAAACTAATATGGCTAACGATGTTTTGCAGTATGCGTCTGTTTTTCAGAGCGAGCTTGACAAGGCGGCGGTGGCGGGTGCCACCAGCGGCTGGATGGAGCTTAATGACAAGCTGGTAAAGTATGAAGGGGGCGCGGAGGTAAAAATCCCCCAGCTGGATATGGACGGCCTTGCCGACTATGACCGGCAAAACGGCTTTGTGGAGGGCACTATCAACCTTACATGGCAGACCAAGACCATGACCATGGACAGGGGCCGCCAGTTTACCTTTGATGAGCATGAGGTCAACGATACCAATTTTGTGCTGACCGCCTCCTCGGTCATGGGGGAATTCCAGCGCACAAAGGTGGTGCCGGAAATCGACGCCTACCGCTATAGCACCATTGCCGCCCTGGCTATGGCAAAAGACCGGGCCGTGTATGGCTACACCCCGGCAGAGTCCACCATCTTAAAGCAGCTTTATACGGATATCGCCAGCGTCCAGGACGTGGTGGGGGACGATACCCCCCTGGTGATCACCATGGCCACCCCCGTGGCGGCGCTGTTCGACCTTAACACAAACCTGTCCCGCTCTATCAGTGTGACGGATTTCCAGCAGGGCGGCGTAAACCTTAAAATCAAGGCTATCAACGGCCAGCACCCCATTATCCGGGCAGGCTCCGGGCGGCTGAAAACCGCCTACCAGTTTAATGACGGCTCCACCACCAACCAGACAAAGGGCGGCTTTACCCCGGCAGAGGGGGCGCTGGACATCAACTGGATCATCTGCCCCCGCAACGCCCCCATTGCCGTTTCCCGCACGGATGAGGTGCGTATCTTTGACCCGAAAACCTACCAGAAGAAACGGGCCTGGGCCGTGGACTACCGCAAGTACCACGACCTGTGGATCATGGACAACAAAATGCCCAGCATCCTGGTGAACCTCAAGCAGGCAAAGCCCGCCGCCAAGCCGGAGGGTGAAAATGGAGGGCAGGGCACATGATTACTATGAAAAAATTAGGCGTGGTGAAAGAAGTACCCAGCGAGGAGGACGCCGCCAAACTGGCACGGCAGGGCTTTGAGCGTGTGGGCGGGGAGGCTGCCCCTGCAGCTGACCGCCCCGCCACCATGAAAGACCTGCATACAGTAGAAGAGGCTATCTACGCACATATAGGCGAGAGTTTTCTGAAAATGAGTGAGGCAGTATACAACCGCTTGTACAGTGAGCTGACGGCAACTGCCCCTGGAAAGCCCAAGACAGCGAAAGCCAGCAAAAAGGAGGAACCCCATGGAGGAGCAGATCAGCCGGATCGCGCAGACGGCGCAAAGTAACCTGGGGCTGCCGGATGAGCAGCAGCCCGTTGTCCTGCGATATGTGCGGCGGGCGGTGAACCGTATCCGCATATTTTGCAGCCGCAAGGACTTGCCCGAGCCGCTGGAGGACGTGGCGGCACAAATGGTGGAGGATATGCTGCGGGCTGACCAATCCCCTGCCAGCGGCGGGAATGAGGTGTCCAGCATTACCCGTGGGGACACCAGCATCCACTACCGGGATAAAGCCTCGGCCTACCAAAACGCCGCCAATTTTGTCCGGGACTATGAAAAGTTTCTTATCCCCTTTCGGCGGATGAAGTACCCCAGGGAGCAGCCCTATGACTGAGGCGGATATTTTAGCCAGCACTTATACGGATACCTGCACGGTCTACCGGCCCCATAAGGCGGTGCAGCCCAGCGGGGAGAGCGTATTCAAGAAAGGCTTGGAGGGGCAGGCAGTATATGAGGCCATCCCCTGCGCCCTGTCAAGCCCCACCGGGGGCAAGCTCAGCCAGGGCAGGGCCACGGCCAGCGTGGACACGGACTTTTCGCTGTTCGTGCGCCCGGAGGTGGATATCCAGCCGGGGGACACGGTGGTGGCGGTGCGCCTGGGCAAGCGGTTTGTGTGCGGTGCGGGCCTGCCGGAGCGGCACCCCTCCCACAATAATGTCCCCCTAAAGCTGCAGAAGGACAAAGCATAATGGCTGGCACGGATTATAGCTTTGAGGGCCTGGATAAGCTGGAGCAGCAGCTTTCCCGGATGATAGAGCAGGAATACCCCGCCGAGTTTGAGCAGATGGTGCTGCAGGTGGCCTATGAGCTGCAGGGAAAGGTCAAAGAAAAAACCCCTAAAAGGACAGGCCGCCTGCAGGACAGCTGGAAGGTGGGGAAAATCCAGAAGCGCGGGAATGAGTACTACATTGAAGTATACACCAATGTGGACTATGCCGAGCCTGTGGAATACGGCCACCGAACCCGTGGGGGCCGGGGCTTTGTCACCGGCAGGCACATGATGCAGCTCTCCCTGGAGGAGGTGGCGGCCCGTTTGCCCGGTTTCCTGCAGGGCTGGCTGGATGATTTCATAAGCACACATGACCTATGAGGAAAGGAGGCGTGGCGGTGGCATCCACTATCTTTGAAAGCATAAAAGAAAGCCTTGTGGGGCTGTTTAAGGGCCTGTACCCGGCCTTTGACGTGTTCTGTGAGGAAATACCCAAAACGCAGAATGACGCGCCGGAGCCGGACATAGAGGACTATATCTTCCTGGATATCGTCCCCGCCGCCAACACCACGGCAAGCGCGGCCCACACAGACCGCCGAGTGCTGGTGGACGCCGCTATCCATACGGCCTCGGAAAGCAACGCAGAATATTTGCGCATAGGCCAGGAGGTGGACGGGGCGGTGCGGCCCGTGTTCCGCTTTACGGACGGGGGCGAGGCCCGGGCCATTACGGTGACGGACGTTTCCCTCAAGGTGGTTGACCGGGTGCTGCACTGCACCTTTACCCTCAGTTTCCGGGACAGCCTGCAGGAACCGCCCCAGCCGCCCCTTATGGAGGAGCTGGATATTCATATAAGCAATACAGAAAGGACGTGAGGCAATGGGATTGCCTGAGATCAATATCATTTTCAAGACCAAGGGCCTGACCGCCATCCAGCGCAGCGAGCGCGGCATTGTGGCCGTTATCCTCAAGGATGATACCGAGGGCGGGCAGCCTGTAAGTATTTATAAAAGCATTTTGGACGTGGACTTTTCGCAGTTTACCCAGCGCAATTATGAATACCTCAAGCTGCTTTATGAGGGCGGCCCTTACAAGGTCATCGTGGTAAAGGTGCCCACCACCACGGAAAGCCTGTCCCCCTGGCTTAAGAAGCTGCGGGACTTGAAGTGGAACTATCTCACGGTGCCGGGTATCACCAATGACGAAAAGACCCTGGTATCCGCCTGGATAAAGGAAGAACGGGAAAAAGACCACAAGACCTTTAAGGCCGTGCTGCCGGAGTGCGTGGCCGACCATGAGGGCATTATCAACCTGACCACGGGCAACATCAAGAGCACCCTTGGCGGGGAGGCTTTCTCCACGGCTGAATACTGCGCCCGGATAGCCGGGGTGCTGGCAGGGCTTTCCCTGGCCCGCAGCAGCACCTATTTTGTGCTTTCGGATATTGTGAGCGCGGATGTGCCGGACGACCCGGACGAACGGATCGACAAGGGGGAGCTGGTGATCGTCTTTGACAGCGAGAAATACAAGATAGGCCGGGGCGTGAACAGCCTGACCACCTTTACCGCCGAACACGGCGAGGAATTTTCCAAGATCAAGATCATGGAAGGGGTGGACTTGTACCAGGACGATATCCGCAGCACCTTTGAGGACGCTTATGTGGGCAAGGTCATCAACGACTACGACAACAAGCAGGCTTTTGTGGCGGCCATCGTTGCCTACCAGAAGTCCCTGGAGGGCAATGTGCTTGACCGCAGCTTTGACAATACCGCCGCCGTGGATATCGAGCAGCAGCGGCTGTATATTGAGGGCAAGGGCATCGACACCACCGACATGAGCGACATTGATATCGCTATGTATAACACCGGCTCAAAGGTGTTTATTTCCAGCAACGTCAAATTTGTGGACGCCATGGAAGATTTGAGCCTGGTGTGCAATATGTAGGAAAGGAGAAGCGCATGAGCAAAATCAGGGGAAATAAGACCCTTTCCGGCACCTGGGGCGAGGTGTGGGTGGACGGCGAGAAAATCTTTGAGCTGTCCAAGGTGGAACTGAAAATAACCGCCAACCGGGAGGACGTGCAGCTGGGCCTGGACGTGGACAGCAAAATGACCGGCCTCAAGGGTGAGCTGACCCTCACCACCAAAAAGGTGTATTCCCGGTATAACGCCGTATTTGAGAACTGGAAAAAGGGCATCGACCAGCGCAGCCAGATCATTACCAAGCTGGCAGACCCGGACGCCGTGGGCGGGCAGATCGAGCGCTATAGCTGCGATAATATCTGGTTTAACGAGCTGCCCCTTATCAGTATGGAAATGGGCGGTATTATCGAGCAGGAGGTTAGCGGCGGCTTTACCCCGTCCGACCTTGTGAACCTGGACAAGATCGCATAATTTAGGAGGTACTTACAGTGGCAGAAAATAAAAAGAGCCTTTTGGCTGAATTTTCCCGCAAGGCCATGCAGCGGCTGCAGGCCAAAAAGGCGCACAAAAAGCAGGTGCTCCATGTGCCCGGCCTGGATCAGGATATCACCATCCGCAGCCTGACCTATAACGAGATCGCAGAATGTAACGAGGTGGACGACAGCATAGACAGGGGCCGCAGCGACAAATACGGCGTTTACCTGGCTATGGTGGAGCCGGACTTAAAGGCCGCCGCCAAAGAAATCATGGAGGCCGAGGCCGACCTCCCCCCGGAGGAGCGTACCCTGCATGAGCCTTTGGATATCGTAAACGCTTTTGAGATATTCGAGATAAACCAGATCGCGGCGGCAGTTATGAAGCTGAGCGGCGTGATTGGCGGCCAGGATAAGGACGTTACGGCGGTAAAAGAGTTAAAAAACTCATAACCCAGGATGGCGAGGCGTACCTGCTGCACTACTACATACAAAAGGGCTGGGATGCGGAAAGGTTTTTGAGCCTAGACCGTGAATCCCGGCTCTTTTATGCTGCGTCCATGGAAAAGGCCCTGGAGGACAGGGCCGCCATGTTCCAGATTGACACAAAAGGGGGTGGCTGATTGGGCGTTATCAAGGGAGCTATCTCCATTAAGGACAATATGTCGGCCACCCTGCGCAGCATACGGCAGGAGCAGAGCGCTTTCCGGCAGGATGTGGCCAAGACCAAGCAGGAGCTGAAAGCCACCTGGGATAAAAAGCGCACGGCACGGCTGGACGCTACGGCGGCCCATAAAGCTATGGAGAGCCTAAAGCAAAAGGCCCAGCCGCTAAGAAAGAAGATCGTCATGGCAGCAGCCCTTAAGGACGCCGCCAGCGACAAAATACGGAACGTAAGCAATAAGGTCAAAGGGGTGGGCAAGCTGGTGGCCCGCCCCTTTGTGAAACTCAAGGACGGGGCCACCTCCCTGATAAAGGGCGTCACCAATAAGGTGAAGTCCGTGGGGAAGCTGGTGGCCCATGCCACGGTAAAGCTGAAAGACGGCGTTACGGCTGGCCTTTCCAAGATAAAGTCCGGCCTTGCGGCGGTGGGGAAAAACGTGGTGATCCCCGTGACCCTGGCAGCCGCGACCGTCACCATGGGGGCTATCAGCCAGGGGGCCAAGCTGGAGCAGAGCCTGGGGGGCGTGGATACGCTCTTTAAGGACAGCTCCAGTGTGGTCAAGGCAAACGCCGCCTCGGCTTTCAAAACGGCGGGCCTGTCCGCCAACGAGTACATGGAACAGGTCACCAGCTTTTCGGCGTCACTTATCAGCAGCCTGAGCGGGGATACCGCCAAGGCCGCCACGGTGGCCGACATGGCTATGGGCGATATGTCCGACAATGCCAACAAGTTCGGCACGGACATGGAGTCCATCCAGAACGCCTACCAGGGTTTTGCCAAGCAAAACTACACCATGCTGGACAACCTCAAGCTGGGGTATGGCGGCACCAAGGAAGAAATGCAGCGGCTGCTGCAGGACGCCCAGAAGCTTACTGGCACCGAGTACAATATCGACAACCTGTCGGACGTATACAACGCCATCCACGCCGTACAGAACCAGCTGGGGGTTACGGGTACCACGGCAAAGGAGGCCAGCGAGACCTTTAGCGGCTCTTTCTCAGCCATGAAAGCCGCTGCCCAGAACCTGCTGGGCAATATGGCCATAGGCGGGGACGTGACCGGCTCCATGCAGAGCCTGGTGGACACGGCCTCCACGTTCCTGTTTAACAACGCCATCCCCATGATAGGGCGTGTAATGTCCTCCTTGCCGGGGGCAATAAAGTCCGGCATCAAGTCCGCAGGCCCGAAAATCAAGGCTGCGGGCGGTGAAATTGTTAAAAGCCTAAAGGCCGGTATCAAGGGTATTTTACCCTCCAGCATGGGCGGGCTTGTCACCTCTGTCTTTGACGGCCTGCTGCCTAAAATCGGCCCGGCCTTTGGAAAGATAACCTCGGGGCTTGGCTCCATGCTGAAATCAGCCTCCCCCTACCTTGTTTCCTTTGGGGAGGCTGTCATAAGCGGCATAGGCGGGGCCATAGACTTTGCGGCTGCAGCCATGCCCACCCTGGTGAGCGCCTTTGACACGGTGCTTCCGGTCATAGCCAGCATAGCGGGCGGTTTCCAGTCCATCATGCCGTCTGTTATGAGCTTCGGCGGGGCGGTCATGGGGGCCATCCAGCAGGTGGGCACAGCGGTCATGCCGGTTATTGCCAGCATCATGGACACGGTGCAGGCGGTGATCCCCGCCGTGCTGCCGGTATTGGAGACGGTAGTCACACAAATAGGCTCCATTATAAGCGCGGCGGCCCCGGTCATAGGCGGGCTGGTGGAGGGCATCGGCCAGGTCATTTCTGCCCTGGCCCCTGTGTTCCAGACCATCTTTGACGGCATCGGCCAGAAGGTGGGCACGGTACTGGAGTTTGTCGGCAGCAAAATGGGGTGGATACAGCAGATCATCGGGCAGGCAGCGCCGCTGATCGCCAGCGTGCTTTCCTCTGCGTGGTCGGTCATTTCCCCCATACTGGACATGGCGATCAGCGTGTTCCAGCTGCTTTTCAACGTAACGCAAACTGTCTTTAACGGCATTTTGGGTGTGGTGCAAAACGTCTGGAACGCCATCCAGCCCATTATCTCCTCTGTGGCGGACGCCCTTTCCTGGGTATCCAGCAAGGTGAGCGGGCTGTTTGGGGGCATATTCGGCGGCGGTGGAGGCGGCAGCGTGGGTGCGAACGCCGATGGCACCAACAACTGGCGGGGCGGCCCCACCTGGGTGGGCGAGAAAGGCCCGGAGCTGGTAGACCTGCCCCGTGGCAGCCGGGTGCTGCCCAATAAGGAAAGCGTACAGGTGGCAAGGAACGCCGCGCCTCAAAGGGGCGGCACGGTAATCCACCTGACCATTGCCAAGCTTGCCGACCAGATTATCGTCCGGGAGGATGCGGATATTGACCGCATAGGCGAGGCGGTGGCCAAAAAGGTGATACTGGCCATAGAGAACCTTGTACCAGCGTAAAGGGGGGACTGCATGAAGGAACGCATAATAGAATTAAGCTACAACAACCATGAGGAAATGTTCGAGCTGCCCATAAACCCGGAGGAGTTCGAGTTTACGGAACCCCATAACAACCAGCGCATTACCCTGCTGAATATCGGGGAGGCAAACCTTATGGGGCGCAGGGGGCTTTTGACCGGCTCCTTTTCCAGCTTCTTCCCTTCCTCCCGCTCCCCCTTTGCCCGGTACGCCGACCGGGAGCCCATGGAATATATCAAGCTCCTGCAAAAGTGGAAGTCCAAGCCCCAGCCCATCCGGGTGATTATCAGCGACTGCGACTTTAACCTGGCCATGACCATAGACAGCCTGAAATACAGCCACAAAGAGGGCGATAAGGACGTATATTATACCCTGGATTTGACCGAGTACCGCTTTCTAAATGTGCCCACGGTCAAGCAGGAGGCTGCCGCCCCCAAAAAGGACAGCGGCCTGAAGGAGCGGCCCAATACCCAGCCTGCCCCCAAGACTTATACGGTGGTATCCGGGGACTGCCTCTGGAATATCGCCAAGAAATTTTATGGGGACGGCAGCCAGTACACAAAGATATACAATGCCAATAAGGGGGTGATCGGCAGCAACCCCAACCTGATAAGGGCGGGGCAGGTTTTTACAATCCCGTAAGAAAGGAGGAGGCGCTATGGGCTACAGCACTTGCGGCACCTGCAAATGTGACCGCTGCGCACGAAATGCCGAGCTTTCCCTGGAGTATACCACTTTAGGGGAAATACAAGACGTGGCGCTGGTTTGCTTCTTTTGTGATGAGTGCAGGCATTGGAGCGGCAACCCCCGCCAAAGGAGCCAGTGGCGGCGCAGCTGTGCAGGCTTTCAAGAGGCCATAAAAAGCATAGAACGGCGCACACAGGCGGCGCGGTCAAAACTTAGGCTTATACCTGGAGGGGGTAAACAAATGGGATAGATTGGACATTCGGCAGCGCGGACAGGGAAATGAAGCTGCTGGTAAATAACCGCGACCTGTCCCAACTGGTGGGCACAGCGACCTGGAGCGGGGACAGCAAGCAGGTGGCCCGGAAGCTCACGTTTACGGTGGCCGCCAAGGCCAGCGACCGCTTCCTGCCCAAGGCGCCTATAAGCGAGGGGGATCAGGTGGTTTTTTCCTACAAGAGCCGGAAAGTCCCGGAAAGGGTGCTTTTCGGCGGGCCCATCCTGGACATTGACAAGGCGGCTTCCGGGAACAGCATCACATACACGGCCCTAGACCTGCTGTTCTATATCAATGGCAGCGACATCAGCCATGTGTTTGACGATACCCCGGAGGCTATTACCGCCTGGATATGCTCCCAGCTAGGGGTGCCCTTTGGTTCGGCTGCCCCCACGGGCATCAAGGTATATATGCCATGCCTGGGCAAGAAAGCCTATGAGGCCATTATGGCGGCCTACACAGCCGCCAGCCGCCAGAACGGCAAGAAGTATATCCTCATGATGCAGGACGTGAGCAAGGTATGCGTTATAGAAAAGGGCGCTCTCTGCGGGGCCATCCTGGAGGGCGGCTACAATCTGACCGAGGCCAGCTACAAAACCAGCCTGCAGAACATGGTCAACCGGGTGGTGATCACCAATAAGGAAGGGGGCCAGGTGGGCGTGGTGGAGGATGCGGAGGCCCGGAAGAAATACGGCACCCTCCAGCGGGTATATCAGCAGCAGGACGGGAAAAACGATACCGCCGAGGCCAAGGCCCTGCTGCAGGCCATAGAGCAGTCCGGCTCGGTGACGGCCACCAGCGACGTGCGGGCCATATCCGGCTATGCCATTATTGTGCAGGAACCTGTTACCGGGCTTTACGGCAAGTTCTACATTGAAAACGACACCCACACCTTTTCAGACGGCAAGGAGGAAATGCAGCTGACGCTTGCTTTCTCCAACATGATGGACGAAAAGGAAATTGACAAAGAAACGAAAGCATAAGGGAGGCGGTAAAGTGGCAGAGCATTGGGCGGCGGCGCTGGCGGGGGCTATGCGAGGCCTTGCGGGCGGGGACAGCGGCCAGGGGCTGCTGTTTGCCCGGATAAACAGCCCCAGCCCCCTGAGTATCCAGGTGAACGGGCAGACCATCTCCCGGCACCTTTACAGGAATTATGGCTATACCCCCCAGGCAGGTGACCAGGTGCTGGCCCTGCGGCAGGGGGACGCCTTTTACATTTTGATGAAGGTGGTGCCTGCATGAGCGTTTTCCCCTTTATCGACCCGTCTGCCCTGGGGCCGGAGGAGAGCACAGAGCTGCCCCTGTTCCGGGAGTATGCCTATGACTTCCAAAACAACTGCCTGCTGCTGAAAAGCGGGCAGACCTACCTGGTAGAGGGTAACGAGGCCCTGCGGATATGGATATACAAGGCCCTTACCACCGAGCGGTTTCGGTATACGGCCTATGACGCAGACTTTGGCAGCGAGATAGATACCCTCATCGGCAGCCCCCTGAATAGTGATATAGCAAAGTCTGAATTAAAGCGGTTTATCACCGAGGCTTTGATGGTAAACCCCTATATTGAGGAGCTGGGCAATTTCCAGATAAGCCAGACCGGCAGCGGGGTGACGGCAGAGTTTGACTGCACCACCATTTACGGGCCGGACAAAATAGCATGGGACTTTAAGGGGGTGAAACTGTAATGAGTGATTTAGACTTTAGTGCCAGCGCGGTGCTACAGCGGATGCGGGAAAGCCTTAAGAATGACGCCAACCGCATGGAGGGCGGCTTCTGCATGGACAACCTGCAGGCGGTGGCGGAGGAGATATCCAGGCTTGACACCATGGAGGTCATGCCCATCCCGGACAGGGTGCTGCTGGACACAGCCGAGGGGGAGTTTTTAGACCGCAAGGCCCTGGACTATAACGAAATCAGGAACCCTGCCACAGCAGCCACGGGCACCCTGCTCTTTACCGGGGACGTGGGCGCGGCCATCCCCCAGGGCACCGGGGCGCTGTACGGCGCTCTGGTGTTTGAAACAACCACCCCGGCCCGGATCGGCGCGGACGGCACCTGCCAGGTAGGGGCTAAGTGCCAGGAAACCGGCCCAGCGGGCAACGCCCCGGCAGGGGCTATAGCAGCCCTGCAGGCATCGGTGGACGGGGTGAAATCCGTTACTAACCCCCAGCCCTTTGGGGGCGGCACCGGGGCCGAGAGCGATGATTCTTTCCGGCAGCGCATTTTTGACAAGATACGGCGGCCCATCACCAGCGGGAACCGCAACCACTTTATCTATTGGGCCAAGCAGGTGTCCGGGGTGGGCGGGGCCAAGTGCCTGGGGGCGGAAGTCTGCGGGGCGGGCAAGGTGAAAGTCATTGTTTTGTCCGACCAATACAAGGCCCCGGACAGGGTGGTGCTGGAAAACGTGAAAGCCCATATCCAGGAGGAACGGCAGATCGGCGCGGACGTGACGGTGGCGGGGGCAGCCCCCAAAGCCGCCCATATCGTGGTGGAGGTGCAGGCGGCCCCTGGCTACAACATAGCCGACATACGCCAGAACGCCATAGCGGTGCTGCAGGCATATGTGGACAGCGTGAACCGGGAGGACTTCGACCAAGCCCCGGCCCGGGGCGATGAGGGCCGGGAAAGCACCATAAGCTACTACCGCATAGGCGACCTGATTTTTGGCGTGGAGGGCGTGGCCGATATCGTAAGCTATACCCTAAACGGCGGCCTTGCCTCCCTTTCCTGCGGGTATGGGGAATACTTCACCCTGGAGGAGGTGGACATCCATGCCCCTGACAGATGATTTCATGCTGCCCCGCAGGGTGCGGACTATGGAGCAAATGGCCGACCTGCTCCAGGCGGAGGAGGCGGAAATCAACCAGGCCCAGCGAACCATAGACGCTATGGCGGCCCAGCTGGCGGTGTGTACCAGCACTTTCCTCCTGCCCCGGCATGAGCGCATATTCGGCCTGCCGGTCAATACCGGGGAAAGCCTGGAGGTGCGGCGGGCCAGGGTGCTGGCCCGCCTTAACACACGGGGCGTCACTACGGTGCAGGCCATACGGGAGCTGGTGCAGATTATAACGGGCCGGGAGGGGGAAGTCACCGAGCATTTTGCGGGCTATGCCTTTTCTGTGACTGTCCGCCTGCTTTTCCCGGACGCCACCAAAGACCTGGGGGAGCTTATCCGGCAGATAGACGAAATAAAGCCCGCCCACCTGATTTTCGACACCATCGGGGCGGTGCAGCCGGTGGTGCTGGAAAACCGAAACCGGCTGCTGTTCGTGAGCCAGTCCCTGCGGCTGCGGGTGAGCAACCTGGGTGAGGGGGCCATATACCTGGACGGGCGCAGAAGCCTGGACGGCACCTGGCAGCTCGTGCAGAGGTTTACCAGGGGCGCGGCCTTTTCCCAGCTCCTGCTCTCCATGGGGGCCAACAACTGCTTAAGCTGCGGGCAGGCCCTTAGTTGGGCTGTCCGGGCCATGGCCCATATGCAAAACAAGGTGGGCCTTGCCAGTGTGCAGGTGTGCCGCTACGGCGCAAACAACCTGGGGATAGAGGAAACCCTGCTAAACGGCAAGCGCCCCTTAGACGGGGGCTGGCATCTTGCGGCCTCTTTCAGCAAGGGACTGAGGCTGTCCCGCTTTACTTGGGCCAGCAGGGCTGTAAACCGGCAGGAGGCGCAGGGGGCGGTAACTTTCCGGGCACAGGCGAAAAACGCCCACAAAGGAGCCGTAAGGGGCCTTTATAGGGCGTTTGGGAAGAATGTGCAGACAACACGGCAGCAGAGACTTACAGCCGCCTGCAGGGCCGTGAACGCCCAAAGGGTGGCAGCCTTTGTCACCTCCCGGATAGACCGGGGGCTGGACGGGGCTTTTCATTTGGACGGCGCGAAGAAACTA
>NZ_JAWXXJ010000031.1:0-36152 GCF_034335085.1 Acutalibacter caecimuris
GCATGACACCGGTCATTCCTCCAAGAAAGGACCGAAAACATATGCGGGAATACGACGAATATCTTTACAAACTCCGCCATCTCGTTGAGAACGCTTTCCTTCTTCTCAAAAGATGGCGCAGTATTGCTACGCGCTACGCCAAAAACGCCTCTTCCTTCGCCGCCGCTGTCCAGATCCGTTGTATTGCTATTTGGCTCCTTGTTTATTGACGACGCCATCTAGTGAACGACAAGCTCAAAAATGGTTTAGGCCGTGGGTTGGCTCCCATGAATTTATTAATCGGTATTTCCGCTACTGCCTATTTTTAAAAGCTTGTTCTCCAGAGGAAATACGAAAAACGCCTAAATGTATGGAGCGTATTGCTGCCGTCCAGCGATTTCGTTCTGGAAGTTCGAGGGCTTCAACAAGGAAAATGGCCGATTTTCCACTTGCTTTTTCTACTACAAATATCCCCAAAGCGGAACATATTATTGTTCCAAAAGTTTCATCTAAGCGTAGGCGGTACATTCCTATGGGGTTAATGAAACCAGAAGTGCTAAGTAGTAATCTTGTGTTTGTCATTTGCAATGCTACGTTGTATCATTTTGGTGTGTTGACATCAAACGTCCATATGGCTTGGATGCGCGCCGTCTGCGGGCGGCTGGAAATGCGCTATCGTTATTCCAAGGACGTTGTTTACAACAACTTCCCCTGGCCCACCCCCACCGAGGAGCAAAAAGGAAAAATCGCGGCCTGCGCGCAGGCCATCATAGATGCTCGAAGCATCTATGATGATAGTTCACTGGCCGACCTCTACGACGAAACCACCATGCCCCCGGAACTGCGCCGCGCCCACCAGCAGAACGACCGCGCGGTGATGGAGGCGTATGGGTTCTCAGTTAAGGATATGACCGAGAGTAAATGCGTGGCGGAAGTGATGAGGATGTACCAGGAGTTGACAGAGGAAAAACCTTGAGATATGTCCCCAATAGGCAATTTGGCTGATAAGTAGAATTATCGAGGGAATGAAGATGGAGTTAGTAAAATTAGTAAAATCACTTATTAAGCAAAAATCGGAAGGAAGATATTAGGATTTTAAGCAATGCTGGCACAGTAACAATGTTGACCTCCTCAAGGATATCGTATGCTTGGCGAATAATACCACCCCCGATATGTGGGACGGATATCTAATTTTTGGCGTGGAAGACGATACATATAAAAGCATTGGTGTTTCAGGAGACAAAAACCGAAGGAATCAGGAAAACATCATAAGTTTTTTTAGCTCTAAATCCTGGTCAGGAGAGGAAATACCTGATGTAACAGTTAGAACGATAGAAATTGATGGAAAAGAAATTGATGTCCTCATCGTTCGGAACATAGATAGGGTCACAAATGGAGGTTTGGTGTAAAGCTAGGGGTTGCGAATCGGCAGAAATGGCTAAATATTGGGAGATTTTTAGGGGGCACAAGTTGGTGTAATACGATTTGGGAGATGCTTTATGGATTCAGAAAATATGCAGCGAATAAACCTATATTTAGACAGAGGTCTGGTCAAACGAGCGGACAGATTTGCGAAGGAACAGGGCTTTTCCTCTCGGAATGAACTGTTCACACGGGCAGTTGAAAGCCTCATAGCATACAATGCTTTGCAGGATAATGATATCCTAGGCGACAAGCTGGCCAAGGCAGTTTTGAGGTTGTCTGAGGATAACGCGAAAGCTATCTCAAAGGGACTTTTCCGCTATGCAGTGCAGTTAGAGATGGTGATAGACGCAAAAACTGTAAGCAGTATGCTGGGCCACTACGACGCAGGTTTCACGCTGAGAACCTACACCCACGCTACCCGCCAAAAGCAGGAGCAAGCCGCAGAAAAGATGGGAAATTTTATGGACAAGGTCATGTGAAACAGCCCCAACAAGCAAAAAGCGGCTGGAACTTCCTACCCGGAAGTATCCAGCCGTTTCCGTTTATTTCCGCGTGTGGGTCACGGTGTGGGTCAGGACAAAAAGCCGACAGAGCAACCGCCGAACTCGCAAAAAAAATAAGTTGAAACTCTATCCGCAATATCCATTTTGATATGCAGTTTCTTACTGAACTTGACCGCCAAGACAATTTGTACAAACAAAACAAAAGCCTCGCATTTTTATGCAAGGCTTTGTCAATGGTGGGGGAGAGTGGATTCGAACCACTGAAGTCGTCGACAACAGATTTACAGTCTGCCCCCTTTGGCCACTCGGGAACTCCCCCATAAAGATATGCAATTTTATACAAGCGGTGCGCCCGGTTTTGGGGAACCGGGCCCGTCCCGCTGGAGCTGGTGAACGGACTCGAACCCCTGACCTGCTGATTACAAACAGTGTGGGGGACGTCCAACCAGTTATTTCCGGCAGTTTTTAACTGTTTTTAGCACACTTACGGACCCTTTCTCGCCCTACCCTCCCCATTATCTCCACACAGTTTTTCCGCGTGTGGGTCGGGGTGTGGGTCAGGTCATAAAAAGGCAGGAGAGTCAATCTTGGCAAGGAAGCTATCAAATTTTTTGCCTCACGCTAAAGAAAAGGGGCGTTTAATTCCGCTATTCGGGTAAGGAGCAGAAAGTCAAAATCACTTTGCAGCAATACTGCGGTACACTCTCAATTTTCATTGCCCCACCATGCGCCTCCACAATCTGCCTTACCAATAAAAGCCCCAGCCCATGCCGCAAATCCAGCCGTGCATCGGTGCTTTCCATATAATGCGGTTTTTCTTCCAGTTCCCGCAGCTTTTCCGGGGATAGACCCACGCCATCATCGGCAGCAGTCAGGGAAACGGTGCTGTCCGAACAGTCAAGGCGCAGGCTAATGGTACAGCCTTGCGGATTATGGTTGATGCTGTTCTGTACCAGATTGCTAATTGCCCGTGAGATCAGCCGGGCATCACACTCCATGACTACGGTTTCTGCGTCCGTAGAAATCTCTACCTCGACCGAATATTCCGGGCCAATGCCAGCGTTCAATAAATCAGCCGCATAGGAGCGCAGCAGCTTGGACAGGCGCACTGGCTCCTTGTGGAGCGGCTGCATCTCGTATTCCAACCGCGATACCAAATTCAAGTCCCACACCAAATCTTTGATTTTCGCGCTCTGCGCCCGAATGATTTCTGCCTCCTGCTGAATGTCTCCGCTGGCTAACCTGTCGCTGGCAATCCGTCCAGCATACCCCATAATCATAGAAAGTGGTGTGCGTATATCGTGGGAAACGCCGCTGATCCAGTTGGCGCGGGCCTGGTTTTGCCGGCTCAACACCTGGGACGCCTGATTGACGCTATCCGCAATTTCCGACAACTCGCCTCGAATGGACAAATCAACAGGTTTGCCTGTAGACAGTGTTTTGATAGAGGCCATAATCGGCTCCGTATTTTTGGAGATTTTTCTTTTAGAGAGACAGTAGACCAAAAACAGAAGCACTATGTCTATTGCCAAAATGCCAGTTATAAAGAGCGGGAAAATCCTGATCGCCCGTATTGGGAAATAGTTTCCTGTCAGTTTCATAAAACTGTCTTTTGGGTAGCCCAACACCAACAGGCCATTATCTATGTTCCGCACAAAAACAGGATAGTCTTGCAGATAGCCTTTCGAGAACACGGCCACATCCTGAATGGTGTACTGTGTCGGTATTTCCTCCGGTAAAGATACATCCCAAATACAGCGCCCGCTTGCATCCAATAGCACAGCCCAAATCTGATTACGGTTTAGCTCTTGTTTTGTTTTTTCTGATATGCCGGATGCCGACAGATCAGCGGCCACGGCCTCTAACAAATTTGCCGGAGATGCCGAACCGTATTCCCTGGACACGATACCTCCAAACGTCAAAGCAAACGCCAGTATGTTGACAAGCAGGAGAACCAGCGCAAAGGTAAAAAAGGAGAGAAGATATTTTGAGATATATTTTCCAAATGCTTTCATCGGTTATTTCCTCGCCAGCAGCTTATAGCCCAGCCCCTTGACCGTCAGCAGGGAAACCGGCTTTGACGGGTCTGCCTCGATCTTCTCCCGGACGCGTCGGACATGGGCGTTCAAGCTGTTTTCATAGCCGAAAGGATTATCGCCCCATAGGGCCTCGCAGAGTATGTCCACTGTCACAATGCGGCCCTCATTCTTCGCAAGAGTTTCCAGCAGCCTATGCTCCATCGCTGTCAAGGGAAGTATCTCACCGCCCTTATCCACTTCGGCCCGGCTGAAATCTACCGTACAGCTATCCAGCTTCAAAACGGCTGCGTCCTCTTTGTAGCACCGGCGCAGAACGGCGTAAACCCGCAGCAGAAATTCCTGGGGCAGAAAGGGTTTTGCGATATAATCGTCCGCTCCAAGGCCCAGCCCTGCCAGCTTGTCCGCCGCCTCGTCACGGGCCGTCAGAAAAATCACGGGAATATCCGTCCATGCGCGTATCTGCTCCATCAGGGAAAAGCCGTCACCGTCCGGGAGCATCACATCCAAAATCGCCAGATCAGGCTTTTCCGTTTCAGCGGCGGCAATTCCCTCTTTCATATTGGCGGCGGTCACAAGGCGCTGAAAGCCCTCGTCCGCTAAAATAGCTGACACCATTTTCAAAAGCTCCGGCTCGTCATCGACCAGCAGGAGCTTTTTGCTGTGTAAAAATGAATTGTCCATCGTGATGTCTCCCCGATAAAATACAATTTGTCCGACTCTTTAGAAATTACTTAATAAATTTATGGCTTCATTTAAAGAAATACATTTTGCAAATCTCTCAGGCCACATCATGTCATTGTAATATTTGTAAGTAGTTTCCCCATCCATGTATTCGTTATCAAATGTTGTATTTGTATCTTTAGGAATAATGACTTTATAGCCCCGTTCAAATGCAGACTTTACAGTTGCATCTATGCAAAAATTGGTCTGCAAGCCAACAATCATTAGTGTATCTTCATTGACTTCTTTTAAATAATTCACAAATTTCTTATTTCCAAAACAGCTATTAATATCTTTTATAAACACTTTTTCTCCATTAATTGGTAAAACCTGTATTGCAATCTCAAAATCTTCGTCTCCAGTGGAAAAACCCGTCCCTGGTCCATCATCATGTTGAAAATAAATAACTTCTATTTTGTATTTTCTGGCTGTATGAATTATCCGAATAGTATTCTCAATAAAACAATTGAAGTTATAAAGTCTCTCGTCTGTTATCCCTTTTTGTATGTCAACTACTAATAATCTCATAAAAAGTCTCCTCTTAACTGTTAAACGATGATTTACCAGCCTAATTATAACACGGCAAATTTACTTTGTAAACGCCTTCACAGAAAAGTAAGCTAAAAGTAAGGACACGAGAATGTAGAAGTCAGGTTGATGCTGTACCCTAGAGGCAGAAAGGAGATGTGTCTATGGACTATATCATCACCACAGAGCAGTTGACGAAGAAATACAAAAATTTTACCTCCGTCAACAATGTTTCTATCCACGTCCGCAGGGGCAGTATTTACGGCTTTCTTGGCCCCAACGGAGCGGGCAAATCCACCACCATGAAAATGCTCTTGGGGCTGACTGCCCCCACAAAGGGCAGCTTCACCATTGATGGAAAACACTTTCCAAATGACCGGCTGAAAATCCTGCGGGAGATCGGCTCTTTCATTGAGGCCCCCTCGTTCTACGCCAACCTGACGGGCCGGGAAAATCTGGATGTGATACGCCGGATTTTGGGCCTGGGTCAAAACACCGTGGAGGATGCCTTGGAACTGGTAGGGCTGTTCGAATTTGGAGATCGCCTCGCAAAGAAGTATTCCCTGGGTATGAAACAGCGCCTTGGCCTCGCCGGGGCGCTGCTGGGCCGTCCGCCTATCCTCATTCTGGACGAACCGACCAACGGCCTTGACCCCTCCGGCATCCATGAAATTCGCAATCTGGTAAAATCCCTGCCTGATCTGTACGACTGCACCATCCTCATTTCCTCTCATATGCTGTCGGAAATTGAGCTGATAGCGGACGACATCGGTATCCTCAATCATGGGCGGCTGCTGTTTGAGGGCAGCTTGGATGATCTGCGGCACAGCGCAAGGCAGGCGGGAATGTCCGCCGATAACTTGGAAGATGTGTTCCTCTCCATCGTGGAACAGGACAACGCCGCCAGAAAGCAGAGGGCAAAGCTATGAGGGCGCTTGTGATCGAACTGCGGAAGGAGAAACGGACAGGGGTGATCCCGGTGCTGCTGGCTGTCGGTATTTTAGGCGCGGCCTATGCCTTTGTCAACTTCCTTGTCCGAAAAGATGCGCTGCTCAATCTTCCACTGGCCCCGATGGACGTACTGCTGACCCAGCTTTACGGTATGATTATGATCCTGAACCTGTTTGGCATCGTCGTTGCGGCCTGCATGGTCTACAACATGGAGTTTAAGGGCAGCGCAATCAAAAAGATGTATATGCTTCCCATGAGCGTACCGGGGATGTATCTCTGCAAATTCCTGATCTTGACCGTCATGCTCTTTGTGGCGGTGGCTCTGGAAAATCTGGCGCTAATGAAAATCGGAATGAGCGATCTGCCGCAGGGGACATTTGAAATGGGAACGCTGCTCCGCTTTACGGGCTATTCGTTCCTCACATCCATGCCGGTGCTGTCCTTTATGGTGCTGATTTCCTCACGCTTTGAAAATATGTGGGTTCCCCTTGGCGTGGGAGTTGCCGGTTTTTTAAGCGGGATGGCCTTGGCACCCTCCGGGGCGGCGGTGCTGATGGTGCATCCGTTTATTGTGATGTTCAAGCCTGCGGTGGCTATGAGCGCACAGCCCGATATGCTGGTGGTGCTGTTTGCTCTGGTCGAAACGCTCCTTTTCCTTGGCCTTGGGCTGTGGATGGCAAAAAATCTGCGCTATGAGTAAAGGAGGAGCCGCATGAACTTTTTAAATTTGCTCAGCATTGAGTTTATGAAAGTGAAACGCTCAAAAATCGTTCCGCTGATTTTTATTGCCCCGCTGCTGGTAGTGGCCTCCGGGGTGGCGGCGTTAAGCCGGTATTTCACGCCGGAGTACACCAACGCATGGCCCGCCATGTTCGTTCAGAGCGCCCTGGTCTACGCCTACTATCTGCTGCCGTTCAGCATGATCGTGGTATGCGTGATGATTGCGGGACGGGAAACGCAGAACAATGGCATATTGAAAATGCTGGCCCTACCGGTCAGCCGACATGCCCTTTCTCTGGCGAAGTTTTGCGTCCTGATGTTCTATCTGTTCATGGAAATGGCCGTCTTTCTGACGGTGTTCGTAGCCGCTGGTATGATAGCTACTTCAATAATGGGCGTTACAGAAACCCTACCCGTTCTCTACCTCTTGAAGTGGTGCATGGCGCTGTTTTTGACGATGCTCCCATGCTTGGCGGCGATGTGGGCTATCACGGTATTATTTGAAAAGCCTTTGCTTTCCGTGGGGCTAAACCTGCTGCTGGTTATCCCCGGTATTCTGGTCGCCAACACGCCACTCTGGATTGCTTATCCCTACTGTTACAGCGGCTATCTGGTATCCTGCTCCCTGCATGACTTTACAGCGGAAACCTCCGAAGCCGCATTTGCGCTGATGCCATTTCTGCCCTGTGCAATCGCTGTATTCGCTGTTCTGCTTGCCCTGTCCATCACACAATTTGGAAAGAAAGAAATGAGGTAATCGTATGGAAGTTACAAAGAAACTACAAAAGCTCAGTCTGGCCGCGCTGATTGTCAGTCTGCTGCCATTGGCAACGCTTGTCCCGGTGTTTCTGAAAATCACCCTTCCGGATGGTGTGCGCACGGTTTGGGCGGTCTGCAACATCGTCCTTGCGCTGACGGGACTCCTGTTCTCTGTGATTTGCGTTAAGAGCGAGGAGAGCAGGAACGCCGTCAATATCCTGTCCACGATCATCAGCGTGGGGCTGGTGCTGATGATGTTGGGGATTGCGGCGCTTGCTCTGTTTATGAACTTTATACAGTAAGAAAAAACAGATTTGCTGTTGTCAAAATCTGCGCCGCTAAACAAAGAATACAGGTTTTGGAAATTAGGAATTGCTCATCCACTTCTTAAACTCTTCAAAATTCATTTTTCCTGCGGCGCGCTCATCACGTTTGCCCTTAGCGGTGGTGCTCCAGGCATAGAACGCACCGGGACTAATCTTCCCCGCCTTGATCCAGTTAAAGCGTTTCTTGTATTCCCGGCGGTACTCCTTGAACAACTCGTCAGAATTTTTCTTCTCTGCCCAGCGCTTGATTGCGCCGAATTCACGGCAAGTGTGTCCATTTTCATCTACAGTGAGATTGCAGAACTCTGCCGTGTTTCGCCGTCGGATAGCGAAATATTTGCCGCAGTAGGAGCAGATACGCATACGCTGTTCGCGCTTGACGCACTCACGGATTGAGAACTCGACGAGGTCGTAGATAGCGGTTGGGTGGAGGACTTCCGCGAAAGCCCTCTTGCCGGTTTGCTCATAGACTGTAGAAATTGGTTGGAACTTGTACGCGTAGAATGGTTGCGTTTTCTCTTTCTCCAGATACGCTTGCAGCTTTTCTTACACAGATTTCTTCTTGCCATCGTCAATGCCTAGTACGTCCTCAAACAAGCGCATGATCTGTTTTTGCAAAGTGTCGATGTTACTGGGGATGTGCCGCAGCTGCTTATGGGAGAGAATTTTTTGTACGTCTTGTCCAGAATTCTGCTGAAACTGGTGAAAGCGCGACTGCCAATCAAGAAACAGAACTGGAGTACAAGACGCTTATCCTGACAGAGCCTACAAAGTATGCGGACTCCAACGATCAAGTTCGTAACGGCAACTTGATTTTCACGATTCTCCCCTTCCAGGAAACAATCGAGTACCACAACGAGTGCCAGTTATGGAAGTGACCCGTTTATGGCCCCTGTGAGGGCCGTGTCAGGCGAACTGATGCCGTTCTCAAGGTAGCAAGACGAGAGCAGACCCAGAACGCCGTTTTGGGGCATTTGTGGCGATTTATGGAGGCGCCGGTCTCGCCTCCAGCGGCGGCACAAATTCTCCGCGAGCAACGGCGCAAACTTGCCGCAAAGATATGCACTGAAATGCAAGATAATCCAGCCAGAGAGAACAGAAAAAACATGGTCGAAAAACAATCAGGAGAAAGCAAGGCGCCAAGGTGGCGCCTTTGCAGTTCACACCGTCCGGCTGAGCCGGGCGGGAGGGCTAGAAACTATGGGCTTTTTCGGAAGTTACAGGGTGTGGCGAGATAGGGGTCATACAAGGGTCACAAATTGAGATTTGGTGCAAAGTCAGGGGTTGCAAGTAGGGAGAAATGGCCGAATACCGGGATTCTTTTAGGTGTCACAAGTTGGTGTAATGCGATTTCGGAGGCGCTTTATGGATTCAGAAAATATGCAGCGGATAACTCCATGTGAATCCTCGAATCGGTGACATCAAACTGAACAAATTGACCGGGCGCGATTTGCAAAAGCTATACCAAGACCTCCGCGAGAACGGTAGGTTGCGGGAGGCCCAAAAGGAGAAATCCCCTGGCTTAAGTGCCTCCACTGTGCGCGGTATCCACCTCATGCTCCACAACGCTTTGGACAGGGCAGTCAAGGAGCGCCTAATCCAGCGCAACCCTACCGATGACTGCATCGCTCCAAAGCTGGAGAAGAAAGAGATGAAATTCCTCCCTGCCGAGGACATGAAAGCCTACCTCGACGAGGCCGACCGCCGCCATGTCCTACCCATGTTTTATCTTGAGCTGGTCAGCGGACTACGGAAAGGCGAGTTAGTTGCCCTCCTCTGGTCAGATTTAGACGTTGTAAACCAGACAATCTCAGTAAGCAAACAAGCCACCCGGGACGAGAACGGCAACATTGTCATCACCCGGCCTAAGACGGAAACGTCGGTCAGACTGGTGTCCATCCCGCAAAAGGCCGTGGAATTACTCCAGCGTGAACACCTCAAGCACCCCAACAACCCCTATATGTTCCCCTCCACGCGAACCGGCGAGATGTACTATCCTGACTCTATAGTGACTCTCCACAAGAGAATTTTGAAGTCAGCTGGATTAAGTTATATTCCGTTCCATTCTTTGAGACACACTTTCGCCACAGCCGCATTACAAAACGGTGTGGACGTGAAAACTGTCAGTAGTATGCTGGGCCACTACGATGCCGGTTTCACGCTAAGAACCTACACCCACGCCACCCGCCAGAAACAAGAACAAGCCGCAGAAAAGATGGGAAATTTCATGGACAAGGTCATGTGAGTGTGGGTCAAGCACGAAAAACGGCTGGAACTTCCTACCCGGAGGTATCCAGCCGTTTCCGGTTATTTCCGCGTGTGGGTCACGGTGTGGGTCAAGAGCGACGATGTCCAAATCCGTACCGCACCACGCCAAACAGGACGATGAGAAAACATCCACAATATTCAGAAAAATATACAAAACACAAACAGCGCGGAAACAAGGCAACACTGTGCTAAACCGCCGTAAAAGCCAAACCATCGACCTCAAGAAAAAGCAAAGAAACCGCACAATCATGCGGTTTCTCAGACTTTGTAAGGCGGATACGAAAAAGATATTTTCGCCAAATCTGTGTGCGTATCCGAACTCTCACGCTTTTTCAATAGCCTGCTCAACCTCCAACCCTCCCGCAAAAATTACCTTGATCTTCTCCTTGGACTCCACAACCACACACTCCAGCACCTGCCGCACCAGCCTGTCATCATATTCCATGGGGTGGTTTTCCAGCCCATCCAGGATAGTGAAAATCTCATCCAGCCGGGACTCTGCATTCTCCTTTTCCTGCTGGGCATTGTCAAGTTGAGCCAACTGTTGCTCCAAGCTGTTTTTCTCTGCCATGAGCGCTGTGGCCCGCTGCTCGTCAAAATCTTCCACCGTATCGGTAGCTATGGCCTGGAGCATAGCCTTGAACTCCGCGTCAATTTCCGCTATCCTTATCTGGATATCCAGGCTGTTATCCTCACCATCATCATTTTTCAACCCCATGCCAACGTGCAGCTTTAAGGTACCCAGCACATCGGCACTCTGTTTAGCTGTGCGCATGATTGCCGCCATGACAGCCTCCTGCAGCACACTTTCTTCCATTGTGGGCGAATGGTGGCAGTATCTTTTGCCAAAATCCAGCCGGTTGATGCACCGCCAGACAGGTTTCTTTTCACCTTTGACCGTCCAGGTACATCTCCGATAAGGAGTACCGCATTCCCCGCAGACCAGCAGTTCCGAGAGAGCATATTTACTTGAATACCGGCCCTGCTCGGTCTTGGTACCTTTCTGCTTGACCTTACGCTTACCGGTGCGCCGTGCCAGTTCCTCTTGCGCCCGACCGAAGGTAGCGGGGTCGATGATTGCCGGATGATTGTTTTCCACAAAGTACATAGGCCGGGCCTTGCCGTCGTTGCGTTTGACCTTCTTGCTCAAGCAGTCCACCACATAGGTCTTGTTGAGAACAGCATTTCCGGCGTATTTTTCATTTGAAATTATCGACTGTATCGTTCCAGGCACCCATCTGCCGGAGCCGGAAGGTGTTGGTACACCGTCAGCAGTCAGTGTGTTTGCGATGGTCGTCATGCTGTCCCCGGCGAGGAAGCTGCTATAAATTCGTTTCACAACTTCTGCCTGTTCCGGGTCAATTTCAGGCTTGCCGTCCGGCCCGCGCCGGTAACCAAGGAACCGCTTATACTGGAACGGCACCTTGCCCTCTTTTGCACTCTGATTTTTGCCCCATATGACGTTGGCGCTGATATTCTCCGATTCACTCTGAGCGATGCTGCCGTAAATCGTGATATAAAACTCAGCCCCAGGCTGTGTGCTGTGGATGTTCTGTTCCTCGAAGAAAATATCCACGCCGATCTCTTTCAGCATTCGCACATACTTTAGCACGTCAGCGGTATTCCGTGCAAACCGGCTGATGGATTTCGTGATAATCATGTCGATTTTGCCGCGCCGACATTGCTTTATCATCTTGTTAAACTCGTCACGCTTTTTGGTGCTGGTGCCAGATAGCCCTCTGTCTGCAAAGATGCCCACAAAGGCCCATTTTGGCTCACTGCGTATCTTTTCGGTGTAGTACCTCACCTGCACGTCATAGCTGTTTAACTGCTCCTCCTGGGCCGTGGAAACGCGGCAGTATGCCGCCACCCGGAGCTGCCGGTGGGCCTGCTTGATTTCTTCAGCTATGTTGATTTTCGCCGGGATTTTCCGCACTACTTTCTGCGGAGTGGTTGCTGTCGGTTGCATTTTCATCGTCCTTTCCGACCATCTGGCCATTTGCTAATCTGATATTCACTGTGCCATCTTTTTCAAGGTGGATGGCCTGAACCGTCCTCTTAAAAAGCGGCAGAGAAAAAGCTGAAAGCGGCTCTGCATCTAAGAGAACCGCTTTCAACCTATGGGCTATATATGGAGCGGAATTGATGTCCGCATATTTCAGGGAAACACACTCTATCATCTTTTTTCTCAGGGCATTTTTATCATAATCGAGGGTGTCCAATATCCGGGCAATCTCATTTTCAGCTTTTAGCGTCTGCACACTCATGGACTCATCAATAAGTGAAATTTGCACCAACTCGGGATTGACAATTACCCGGTTTAGCAGTACAGTTATATCATCCAGCAGATTGCTATCTTCCTTGTGAATCACCGTGCGGCAGTCCGCATTGGAACATATCCACCGCTGCTGGCACTTCTTGAATCGGCTGTCGTGCCGTCGAACCATTTCGCCGCTACAAGTGGGGCAGATTACTGGCACATCTATATGAAAAATCTCATGGTTGCGGTCGGTGCCGTGCTGGGTGTTTTTCTTGGCTTTCATCTCCATCATGGCATGGTGAGTGTCCTCGTCAATGATAGCAGGAAAACCATTCTTGCCGGTATACCGTTCATTTTCTACCAATCGCATGATGCGGGATTTGCTCCAGCCGGTAACACCGGGCTGATACTCGATATTTTCATCGTTCAGGCGGCTGGCAATTTCCAGCAGGGAGTAGCCGTTTTGATACTCACTAAAAATGCGATTCAGCACAGCAGCCTCTTGCGGATGGGTGATTATCACACCATTCTGATACTGGTATCCGAATGGGATATTTCTCTTTTTCATGCCGTGCGACACCTCACATTCTCGGGGATTTGCTCCGTAAAAGCCAGCTCGCCGACGAGGTGGAAGGTCAGTTTTGAGTTATCCACAACCGTGATTCTCTGGATAATTTCTTCGAATAACGCTTGACTAAATGGTGTGCCCGGCACATATCTCGCCAGGAAGTCATCCAGCGATTTCAGCGTGTATATCAATTCATCATCTTCGTCCTCTGCCAAGGCTTTCTTACGATCCAACCGCAGGGCATTGATTTTATTGCTTATCACCGAGGACTGCGCAGCGAAGTCAGTGGCATTGAGAACCCCATTGGTGTGGAGTCGGGCAACCACCAGATTCTGCGCACTCAAGTCAGCTATTTGTTTATCAATTTGCCGTACCTTTTCCTGGCTCTCGCCGCCACGATTTTGTATCATCTCTAACTGATGGATAAGGGTACCGAATAGGTCATTGCGGTGGGCAGACAGCTTGTCAACCATCAAGCAGAAAGCGTCGAACACAGCGTTTTCGCGCACACGCCTGCTCTGGCAATCCGTTGCCCCAGCCGCTTTACCGCTGCACAGCCAGTAAGCGGTACCGTTTAGGAGCAGCCTGCGGAATGAGCGGCCACACTCTGGACAGCGGAGAATACCGGTCAGCGGATATCCACCCTCGCACTTGTGACTGACGTTCCGCGATTTTTGCAGTTCCTGCGCCGCCATATAGGTTTCCCGGCTGACGATGGGCGGGTTGCTGTTTTCCACATAATATTGTGGTTTTTCGCCGCGATTCTTTTTCTTTCTGAAGGGTAGGGTGTCCGTGGTGAATTTCTTTTGCAGGAGTGCGTCGCCCATATAGCGTTCGTTGTTAATCACATAGTTCACTGTGGAGTGGTACCACCTCTCTTGAGCATATCGGCGGGGAACACCCTCCGCGTTGAGGATATTGGCAATATTCTGTTTGCCGATGCCTTGCAGGTAAAGGTCAAAAATGCGACGTATCACCGCGGCTTCGTCCTCTTTGACCAGAAGCTGGCCATCGATTAAATTGTACCCATACGCTGGGGCGCAGCAGTTGAACTCGCCGGACTCCATGCGCATTTGATAACTCCTTCGAAGGTGGTCGGAGATGTTCACGCTCTCTTGCTGTGCGGCCATGCCAGGGAAGGTCACCAGCATTTCCATGTTCATCTTGTCGCTGTCGATGCCCTGCTCCTCGAAGTAGATGCTCACGCCCAACTCTTTGAGAGTGCGTAGGGCAACCAGCAGTTCCTGGGTGTTCCGGGCGAACCGCGATACTGACTTCGTGATGATACGGTCGATTTTGCCCAGCTTGCAGTCACGAATCAGCCGGTTCTGCTCATCGCGCTTTTTCATGTCTGTGCCGCTCAAGCCCTCGTCAGCGTACACATCCACCAGCTTGTACTGCGGATTCATGCGTTCATAATCTTTGTAGTAGCGGATTTGCGCGGCAAAAGAGTGCAGCTGGTCGGTGGATTTGCTGGACACCCGACAGTAAGCCGCCAGCCGGATAATCTCAGGTTTTTGAGGTTCTCGGCTGATGTCGGTTACAGTCATATGCACCATTCCTTTCTGTATAATTTCGCCTTGCGGCAACATCAACAATACCACAAGAGTTCAGATACATCCAGCGCAAGTTGCCAGAGTTTACATTTCAGACATATATTTTTTCTGCGTCGTAGTGGGCGGCACTGATTTGTAAAATGCGCTCGTATTCTTCAGCAGTGATGAACTGCATTTTCAGCAGTAGCCGGAGCATATTCACGCTATAGCAAAAAGCCGCAGTATTCACATCATTTCTCATAGGAGCCCCTCCATATACTCGATTCCAAAACTGACGATGATGGCGTGGTCGACCATACCCATAGCGGCCTTATCCAGCTTGCCGCTATACCGAATCAACCTGCGCTTGTCGATAGTACGAATCTGCTCCAGCAGGACAACAGACTCCGTGGCAAGCCCGTCCGCATGGACAACAACGTGTGTGGGCAGCTTGGCCTTGTCCGACTTGCTGGTGATAGCCGCCACGATGGTGGTGGGGCTGAACTTGTTCCCGGTGTCGTTCTGGATGACGAGGACAGGACGGGTACCGTCCTGCTCACTGCCAACAACCGGTGATAGGTCGGCGTAGTAGATTTCGCCGCGCTTGACTTGTTTCATTTTTCCCTCCGTAAGTAGAGGCAGCAGTCAAAAGGCAGACTGCCGCCTTGTATCAATCGTTTTGCTTGCTTGTATTTATCCTCGATACCCCCAAGCAGGGAACGCACCTTCCGGCCTATGCCTATGAGATGCAAAGCATCTCAAATGCTCTGCATCTCGGCCTCATTGGAATCTCACCACCCCCAGGATCTCTGGAGGGCGCCCTCCTTTGCTGCGACGGGTCACGCTCGGCTTTAGGACGGGGCGCAAGTATCATTATCCCTTCTGCCGGTCATTGCCGTCGGCAGGTGTGCTTCCTGCCGTCTGAGGCTGGAGGCGTATAGTTAACGCTATGGCGTTAACTATTGGCGTCCGCTCATGTAGCTGCCGCTCCTCACGGCGGCAGAAGGAAAGTAAAAGGTGCGCTGGGTATTCAGTTGTCAAAGAGCAAAAGAGGGAACAAAAGAAAGCCCTCACTTTCTAAGCCGAAAAGTGAGGACTTTGAGCGGATTATTTTTCAAAAATTTTTCGGAGCTTCAACAAAAGACGTTTTTTACGGTCATTGATGGTCTTTTGAGGGATACCGGAGAGTGCAGACCACTCTCGCTCCGAGAGTCCCTGAGTAAACAGTGCGTCTATCAGTTGGCGGTCACTGTCAGGCAGGATGACAAGCGCTTTTTTCAGCTTGTCCAGCAAGAGACTTATTTCTGCCTGTCCTGCTGTGTCTGCCACTGTGTCTACCAGGATATCCTCGCCGTTGAAATCGTCCGTAGTGAGCATATCGTAGGAGAAGTCGTCGTTGTCCCTTGAGCGCTCGACCAAATATTTCTGGCGGCGTCTTTCCTGGTAAAATGCTTTGTACTCGTCCTCTGGTACTTCCATCAGCATACCATGCAGAGGTATGAACCACCTGCTCTGGTATGTATCTCTTTGCTGGCGAAACTCAGCGTAACTGAGCTCCAGGTAAGTTTTTCCATCCAAGATGAACACTTTCTTTGGTGTGTACTCCACCGTGATTCCTCCAATCAATCTGTTTTGGGTTTGGCAAAACGATTGATTGGGGTGGGCCTCGGCAACCTGTTGGAATAAACAGGCCCACATTGCGGAAAGTACCAATCTGAAAAGACAGACCGATACCCTCTGCAATGTGGGCAGAAGGACAGAGTTCTGAGAAATGCACGTCAAAAATAAATTTTAGAACAAATAAACTGAGTCGCAGTTCACTCAGGTGGGCGCTGCTCATAACAAATCCACCTGTTCAGACACTGTGCAATTTGCGCCTATTCACTGTTGGCGAACAGTGCCAAATAATCAAATGCAAAATTGGGGCAAGCATTTTGACAGTTCACACCCTTGGCAAGTGAATTCCAACCCGGCCAAAGCGGGTACAGCCACCCGCCCCGACAATATGGTTTTTTGAAATTACAAGATCAAAAATATGCAGAAATAAGTAGAGCCGGTGAACTCCATCCTTCCTGGTTCGCCGGCTCTACCTTGTGTTTTACGATGAATTTTGAAACGTGTTGCTACATTAACTCTACTACATGGTCATGATAATATGATGGATAAGCGGTGCCTGACAACTAATATCTTATCGGTTTGTATCATGCGTTTCAATCCCGATGTAATGAAATGTCCCATTTGTGTCATGAAATGATTCATCGCCTTAGCGTATGGTATGCCCACAATAGGAACGCACAGCCAGGAACGCGAACAATGGTATCTCAATAATACAGGCCCCGATCATGGCGTAAGGCGTCCAGATTGCCAGGCCGCCCAGGTTTAAGAACTTGAAATCAGTGATGGCATAGAGGATACTGGCCTGAATACTGGTTCCACTGGCAGGGAGGATGCTGCACGTCCAGGTGGACAGGTTCCCCGGCATGGTCATAGAGAGTACTACCGGCGCAATGCAGAACACCAGCCCTGCGGCCAGTGAGGCCACGGTAGTTTTGCATTTGGATGAGAGGAACAGTGTAAAACTTACAGAAGCCAGCACCGAAAGCAATCCAGCTAGCGCAAACAGAAGCTGAAGCTCCCCAATATTCATGCCAGCCAGGGTCACGATGGAATAGAGCATTTGAACAGAGGTTTTGGTACACTCCCAGCCGAACAGGCAGTTGACAACCAGAATATGACTGGTGGCGCAGATCACAAAGGCGGCCCCGCTGACAAAAAGTGCGGCCAGCAGCTTGGAAACAGCCAGTTTGCTCCTGCCATGCCGGGTACAGCGCAGTATGTCATCCGCGCCGGACTGGTAATCGGCAGAGAACACCGGAGCGGCAATCACCACGCAGAACAGCAGCACCAAAAAGCCCATGATGTTTTGATAGTCCAAAATGGTAGAACTCATGCCAGGGTAGACTTCAAAGGGCTTTTCCACTTTCTGATACATCTCCACGGCCTCACGCTGGGCGGCAGGGCTGCCCGGCTGTTCCATGGCCATCAGAGATGAAATCCGGGCTTCGCAGACAGAATAGTAGTCATCAATCTGGGCCGGGTCGATCTCCATGATAGCAGGGGCCATGCCAGTGTCAGGGTCGGCAAAGGCTTCTTTGACACCATGGAGCAGGGGGGCTATGGGGAGTATCTCCTTCTCATAGACGCCCTCCGGCAGATCGTAGGACTCCGTGACGCCGTAGGACGTGAGGCAGGCTTGATAAATTTCCACGGCCTTCCGCACCCGCTCTGGGGTGACAATGCCGCTGGCATCCGCCTGACGCTCCTTTTCGTAGGCGATAGAGGCCAGCCCGGTCAGGTTGACCTCATTCCCGGACTCGTCCGTGTAGTTGCTGTAGCAGTAAGTTGTTGGGAGATAGGCCAGCAGGACGGAGAGGAGCAACGCCAGCGCCAGCAAAATCCAGGTGAGCCTTGACTTCAAGACCCGCTTCAGTTCCAACCGAAAGATTCTCATTTAGTGATACCTCCTGTCATTTTCCCCGCCGCTTTCCGGGAACATCCACAAATACAAATCTTCCAGGCGGGGTGTGGCTGCGGTGGAAACAGCGTTGCAGGGCTGCTCCGATAGATAACGGATAGAAACGCTGCCGTCATTCTCATTTCGCAGGTTGGTGATTTGCAGTTTGTTTTCATACTCAGGCACAGATTCTGCCGGGACGGTACAGGTCCATACCTTGCCCTCCACCAGCTTGGTCAACTCCTCGGTTGTCCCCGTCGCCAACAGCTTGCCGCCCTTGATGATGGCGTGACATGTGGCAATATACTCCACGTCCGGGACAATGTGGGTAGAGATCAGCACAATGCGGTCATGAGCGAACTCCGACAGCAGATTGCGGAAACGCACCCGCTCGCCGGGATCCAGACCACCGGTAGGCTCGTCCAAAATCAAGACCTCCGGGTCATTGAGCAGGGCCTGGGCAATCCCTACCCGCCGTCTCATGCCGCCGGAGAGCTTGGCAACCTTCTTGTCTGCGGCGTCCGCCAGGGAGACCTGTTCCAGCAGCTTGTGAATTTTTCGCCGGGCTTGCTGCTCGGGGAGCCCCTTTAATGCAGCCACATAGGCCAGGAAGTCCTTGACTGTGAACTCCGGGTGAAAGCCGAAGTCCTGGGGCAGAAAGCCGAATACATCCCGGTACCGCTCTGCCAGCGTCTGGATGGGAACGCCGTCATACACTACCTGACCGGAGGTGGGGTGCATGATCCCGGCAATGATCCGCATGAGGGTGGTTTTGCCCGCTCCATTGGCCCCCAGCAGGCCCCAAACTCCCGGCGTCAGTTCCAGGCTGATGTCGTTGACTGCTTTTTTGTCCTTGAATTCTTTAGAAACATGATCGATCCGCAATTCCATGTGAAAACTCCTTCCCTGCTGATAAAGTAAAAGCACTCTTGCCTTGGCACGACTATTGTACCAAAAGCAAGAGCGCCTTTTTCTCGTTCTTTCATACAGGATTTTACTGTTTTCCTACGGACTTCCTTACAATTTTCTCACAGAGCGGTGATTTGGAGAATTTATCGTGTGAGGATGCTTTTTCGGAGCAGCTTTGACACCACAAAGAAGATCAGATATCCCAATACCCCTCCCAAGGTATTCAGCATGAGATCGTCAATATCCGCCGATCTGCCGGTAAAATACTGTGTGAACTCAATGGCAAAGGAGAACAGTGCCAGGGAAAGAGCGGTTTTCCAAAAGTTGCGCATTTTCCGGAATGCCACCGGCATCATAAGACCCAACGGAATGAACATCACGACATTTGCGGCGGTTTGGGCAATCTTCTTCGGCTCTGGCATACCCCAGGTTTCTTGAAGGCCCCGGAATGGAACAAGGTTCAGGGAACGGTCTGCCGTGGCTGCGTTGGATGCGCCGGTAATGACCGTTGCCGCCAGGACTATGATAACGCAGGCGCTGAACAGGAAACAGGCAAGCTGCTTTGCCGGAGGCACACGTTTCCGAAGCAGGAAGCAGATGGGCGCATAGAGAACAGCCATGCCCAAGAGGCAGACGGCGCTGATAATACAATAGCCCAGGATTTCTCTGATCATAAACATAGCTGTTCCTCCCAAAACATACACCGGATGTTTTTGTTCTATCATACCAAAGCCGCCGGGGTTTGTTTTGCGTTTTCCCTACGGATTTTCTAACGATTTTCCTACAATCCCTTCTCTGTCAGAATTTTATCGAATTTCTTCTCCGACAGGATCTCATGGGTCACCAGTTGGCCGTCATAGAATAGAGAGAAGGTGGTAAAGGGCGAGGGAGCGTTCTGGGCATCCGCTCTGGTCTGGATATGGACAGACTGGAAAACGGCGTTCCGTTCCTTTGCCATGCGCTCCAGCACCGGCACATACTTTGCCGTAAACGGGCACTGGTTGGTGTAATAGAGCACAAATCCCTTGGGCATGGCTCCATGCTCCCGCACGGTATCCCGGAAACGAGGCCGCTCCGCGCCCTCATCAAAGGGCAGATACAGCAGCTCAAAGTAAGGCTTCGCTGTATCCGCCGTCACAAAACCCTTGTGCCGTATGTAGCCGGGATCGGAGAGAAAGCCAAGTTTTTTTCTGGCGGACAGGATCACAAGCCCCTTCTTTTTCTTCGCCTTGCTGTCCTCGATGCAGGTGTCCAGCAGGAGGCTGGAGTACCCATGCCCCTTGAGCTGCCCGGATACCCACAGGCAGTTGATATATATGTACCCCTCCGCCTCAACGGGCGCCCAGGCGTATTCGGCGGGGATATACTCAATAAAGCATTTCCCCCTGACATTACCCTTCAGGAAAACAAGTCCCTCGTCCAGCCGCTCCTTCAGCCAAGCCTTTTTGGACATGACCTGCACGTCCTTGCTGCTGGATATGGCGCAGCAGATGTGCTCATGGTCAAGATTGTCGTGGGTCAGTTTGATAAGCTCCATAGTATTACCTCGCATAGTTCGGCACATTTTTGATACCGTCCATTCAACTCGTCGGGCGCTTCCGCCTTTATGATGTTTCAAGCGGTGCCCCTAAATAGTCTTGTTCAAATTCTTCCAGCGTGGGATAGCGGCATATTTTTAGCCCTCCTTTTTCATACAGATGACCAAATTCCTCAAGAACACGGTCGAACATCTCTGCGGATGCGGATAAATCTTTCGCGGAAAATCCGGAGAACAGATCGAAATGAGGAATATGAAAACGTGCCTCAAATTCATCGTAATAATTCTGGCAGCTGGCAGCGGTCATAAGAGACAGATAGGGACTGCCCAGCTGGGCCGCCCGGTGCATCTTCCAGCGCCAGTTGGAGAAGGCTTCTTCATAAGTGCCTTCCAGGGCTTCCGGGGAAATCTCCGGCTTAGGGCATAGCCGGTCTCTGAGGACGGCCAAAAAATCGCCGGTCAGCCTGACCAGAAATTTGGCCGCTTGCCGGATGTCCGCCGCCCCCTCTGCCAGAATCAACCTCTGATAAGCGTCAACAAAGCCGTCCGGGAGACAATCGAAAGCCTCTATCTCCGCGGGGATGCCCTGGATACCGCGGTGGACATAAGATTTATTGACCAGGTACGCCGCATATTCTATATAATATAGCAGGATGGCGGATAGATAAGCGCATTCCCCGTCTGCATCGGCCAAAAAGAGCTTACCCAGCACTTCCAAAGCAGAATGGTAGAACCCTTCTGCTTTTTCAATATCTTCCACACAGAGGGGCCGGGCCAGCACCTCCTTGAGTTTGTTCTGAAGGAGAAAATAACGATCTTTGGCTGCCTGATTGGCGGTGTATACGATAGCCGCCTCCAGTAACTTTGCCACATGGGGATGAGGGTACTCCGCAGTATGCTCAAGCTCCTCCCAGGTCTGGCAGTAGATATCATGTCCCACATCTTCCAGTATGAACGTTTTGGATAGTTTCCAACCGGATTCCTGATTGATAACAATTAGCAAATCCAGGTCAGATTTTTCATGGTATTCGCCGCTTACAAAAGATCCGACTACCGCAATCAGATCCACCGCCCCTGGACAAACCATGTTGGCTTTCGCTTTTACCGCCTGGATAATGCGCTGATTGCGCTGAAGCAGAGCTTCTTTCATCCTATAATCCATAAGATTGCCTCCCCATAGTTCGATTTGTATTTCTGAACATCAAAATGATAAATCCAATCAGTATCAGTGTAATAGCTGCCGCAATGGTGGAGCTGACACTCATAACAGGAAATTGCTCATATTTAAGTATGTAGGTAACAAAAGCGTTCGGCAGATTTACGAAGTACGACACGATCAGGTTATTATCTGAAAGTCTGTATGCGGCCGCAAATCCAATACCCACCACAAAGAGAAGGGTTAAGTCTCCCCAAGTACGAAAGCCTGGATAGCCAAGATGATACAGGGAAAACATCGCCCCGGAAATTAAAATTGCGGGCAAGCAGCCAAATTGCTGCTCGGCCCTGCTCTGCACAAAGCCTCGAAATAGGAACTCCTCAAAAAATGTGGTCATGATAAGCGGCGCAATTCCCAACGGCAGCAGATGCCACAGTATCTGTTCCCCCGCAGCCATTTTGGGGATCAGCTGCCCACCAACTGAAAATATCACAAAGGCAAACAAAACAGCAACTTGCCGTGTTCCTAGTCTTTTTACGTCGGCCGAAGTAAGGGATTCCTTTTCTTTCCGCAAACAGTAAAGTGGAACCAACAAACTGAATACCAGCCCATATAGGGAATTATAGAAAACAAAATAGAGGATTGGTGTCGGATTGAGGTTCGCCAATGCGATATTGAGGATCAGCATTGCCTCTGTACCAATCAAATATAGCAGCAGTTTCTTATTTCTCATATTCGTCACCTATCAGGTTTGCTCGTCTATAATCATCGGCAAATATTTTTCTATCGAATCGTAATCTTCCTTGGAAATCGTATATATTCCGTTACCTGTCTGTTCAATAAAGTATTCTCCTTTATCTACATATAAAAATAATCTGACGATAACATCCCCCTTGCTGTTAAAGTCTACATTGATAATGGTTTCAACGTGAACGGGCGTGCCTATTTTTCCGCTCACTGTGGCGGGCTTTGTATTCTTTAACGCACTCAAAATAGTTTCTACATCATCCCTGCTGCTGATCGTAATTGCAGGGTCGGAATCTTTTTTGAGCAAAATATTCTCTACTTCCTCCACGATTGGCAATTCAAGCTGGTAAACGGCTCCACTTAACTCTCTCGCCTCTATAAAATCCGGTATTACTGGCCTGTCCTTTGCCTCGAACCTGACACAATAAAACTTGTCCGTTTTTTCGTCATAGAGCAGTATATATTCATAATCGCAAATCGGAAAATCTTGCTCATTTTCCGCAGTCAATGTTTCATTGATCTGACTGGGCTGCGCAGTATATTCATCTGTAGAAACGCCAAAGAGGGTATATTCAGGTGTATATGTCGTTATCAGCATCTGCACATCAGAAACTTTAAGAGAATATGTCTTATCCTCCTTAATGTTCAGATTCGTATAATTCGATATTGCCTTGTTTAAGTTATCAACGACTATTCGTTCAGTTGGCCTATTTTGTGTCAGGGCCAAAATACTTACAATTCCAACCAGTACGATACCTGCCAGAATTATTAAGGATTTCTTTCTCAATGTACGTCACCCCATAGCTCCTTGATTTTTCGTAATTGCCTTGTGGGTCAGAACACCCCATTTGCGACTCCATCGGTTCAGATTGTTCGGCATCAAATAGGTAGTACCACCGTAAAGACCGTCAGGCCATCCCTGCTCTCCGCCGTGATCGTCCCCTTGTGGAGCGTGACGATCTGCTTGGCGATAGCCAGACCCAGCCCGGCCCCACTGGAACCGCGTCCCGTGTCCAGCCGGTAAAACTGCTCAAAGATTCGCTCCAGCTTCTCTCTGGGAATTGTCCCGCCGCGGTTGGAAAATTTCAGCCTTACGCTATCCTCGTTCTGTTCCGCCGCAATGGTAATTTCGGTCCCGTCGTAGCTGTAATTCACCGCGTTCCGCAAAAGATTATCAAAGACCCGCTGCATCTTGCCGGCGTCACAGTTCAGCAGGATGTCGTCCCCAGTAGCAAGGCGGCAAGTCAGGCTCTTTTGGTCCAAGACCGGCTGAAACTCATACACGAGCTGCTCCAGCAGGCGGGTAAGATTGATTTCGCTGTATTGCAGCGTGATGGTGGACAGGCTGTACCGCGCGATTTCCAGAAACTCGTTGATCAGGTCCTCCAGCCGTTCCGACTTAGCCAGGGCGATGGAGAGATACTTTTCCCGCAGTTCCTCGGAGAGCTGCTTTTCATCCCGCAACAGGTTCAGGTAGCTGATGGAGGAGGCCAGGGGCGTTTTCAGGTCGTGAGCCAGGTACATCACCAGATCGTTTTTCTTCTGCTCGGCCAGGAGCATGTCACTTTTCTGCCGGTCAATGGTGTGCTTCGCCAGATTCATTTTGCGCTCAATGGGGAGCAGCTCCGGGGGCAGGGAAATTTCTCCCGCCACGTCCTGGAGCAGAGCGTCCATCCCCTTGCTGATACTCTCAAAATACCGGGTCAACCAGCGGAGATAACAGTAAAACAGACCGGCGAACACCAGCAGGAGGGCCAGCAGGATGATGGCATCCATGTGGCTGCGGAAGGTACGCTCATAGAATCGGAGGGCGGCATCATAGTCCATACCCAGGGTGGTTTGAAACAGGGCTACCATCCCGTTGGCAAAGCGGCCCCGCAGCAGGACGGCGTAAGTGAGATAAATCACAGCGGCGGCGGTAGCCAGCACGGCTATGGTACGGAAGAATATCTTCCTGCGAAACTGGCCGAAGTCATTCTTATTTTTCAATGGTGTAGCCAACCCCCCATATCGTTTTAATGAACCTGGGGCTTCGGGCAGGCTCGTCCAGCTTTTCCCGCAGCCGCCCGATGTGGGCCATGACGGTGTTGTTGTTCTTCAGGTACTTCTCGCCCCATACCGCCTCAAAAAGCTCCTCGGAGGGGACGACCACACCCTGGTGCTCACAGAGATACCAGAGGACAGAGAACTCAAGGGGAGTCAGCTGCACTTCCTTCCCGAACAGGAAGCACTTGCGGTTGTCCCGGTTGATAACCAGCCCCCGGATGTCGTATTCATGGACTGCTTTCTCCGGTTCTGGCGCGGAGCTGTTGTAGAGCCTGTACCGTCGCAGCTGGGTCTTAACCCTGGCAACAACCTCCAGGGGATTGAAGGGCTTTGTGATGTAGTCGTCGGCCCCGATGGTCAGGCCCATGATCTTGTCCCCGTCCTCCGCCCTGGCTGTGAGCATGATGATGGGGCAATAGGACTTCTCCCGGACCTTCTTGCAGAGCTGAAAGCCGTCCGCATCGGGGAGCATCACGTCCAGAAGTGCCAGATCCAGGGCTGTGTGTTCAATACAGTCCAGGGCCTCCGCACCGGTATAGCACTTGTGAACCGTGTAGCCATCATTTGTGAGATAAAGCTCCAGCACGTCGGCCAGTTCTCTTTCATCGTCTACCACTAAAATATGAGTACTCATGCTACTGACCTCCACTTCTGACGCCATAACAGTGCAACAGCAATGATTACCAGTGCCAGCGCGGCGATATTATACGCTATTGGCGCTAAATAACAGATGTTGAAGGTTGCGTGCAATATCGCAATAAACAGTAGATTTCTACATTGATAATAAGCGATTCCAAGGACAACAGAAACAAGGAGCGTCCAAATGCAGAGAGGAATAATTTGACCGGCTCCCAATGAATTCCTAATGATCCACATGGGCAGATGCCATATTGTCCAAATGATCCCAACCAATAGGATACTGCAGATGCTTTCTCCCCGAAAAGAAACCTGCTCAAGAAGAAACCCCCGCCATGCCATTTCCTCAACAAATGCTGTTGCAAACAAATACATACAACTTGCTAATAGCACTATGACGGACGGGTATGTATTTTGAAATAAATCTGCCTTTGCAGCGAGGGAGTAACAAAATGAGACAAATAAACCTGCAAACACCAATATAGCCCAGGTTCCGATCTGTTTGAGTGCTATCTTCCCGGAAAAAACTGCTGCAAAGTATTTTTTGAGTCTGTGTTCAAAAGCCAGGAACAAAAAAGCGCTGGCGGCGGGAATACAAACAAATAAGTATTTCAACAGTGACAATCCATCGGGAACAGAGATTCCGTGCTGCTGCAACATCGTGGGGATATAGCAAATAGATGACAAAATGTATACGACACATACCCATAACACAATTTTTACTTTTTTTGCTATGTTCGTCATTTTGCCTTTTCCTCCAGGTGCAAGATTTGAATGAATTATATCAAATTTTTTTGATTTTTCCTTTTTTCTCTATGGATTTTCTTAAATTTTCCTACTTTCAGCTATTTAATATCCTTTCTCCGAAATATCCATATACCGCCTAGGGCAAAAACTGCACTGAGTCCCGCATCCAGCAGAATGATGCGCAGCGGATACAAAATATCTTGCTCTGACAGCCTTGCCAGCTGTGTAGTCTGTCCTGCTGGATTTATGTCATAGAAAAGCTGAACAATCTCTCGCTTTTCACCGGATAAATAGTTGGGATTTGGTACGGTTTCCATTACCAATCCGTCAAACATATCTTCTGCTACCCCATCTATGGAATAGGCTTCCTTGGAGGTGCTGAATTCCTCCGGAACCAGCTGCATGGTGTATGGCCCCTGCTCCAGCGTCTGGGAAAGCTCAGACGCTGCCATCAGCAGGGCAACCGCCAACAGTATGGAAAAGATTGCTGCCCATACCCTGCTTCCGCATATGACGGCAATGAAGTAGAAAACTGCCGCATATAAAAGACATGTCATGGCTCCCACGAAAAACGCTGTCATGATTGTGCCCGGTGCGGCTGATGGTGCGGAGAACAAGACGCTCCCCAATGCCAATGCCGCAAGAGATGACACCAGGAACAGGAGCAAGACCACCCCCGCACAGGCCAAATAACCTGCAAGATAAACGGTTATCCGGCTTTTTCCAACCACCAGCTTATTGCGGATGGCACCACCGCTATACTCTGTTCCCACAAACAGGCTCACCACAATGGCTACGGTAATCCCTAGAACTTGTTCCGCCCGAAACAGTGTCTTATCAAGTGGCTCTATATATCCCGGTTCGTTATAAAGCACCATATCGTGATAAGCGCCGATGCAGATTGTCAGCGCGCCACCCACCATTACCAGCATTGCGCCCCAAAACACCCAGCTCCGAAACAGGCGGAACAAATTTGCTTGCAACAGGTTACGCATGATTACCCCTCCATAGTCTTATGATTTTGTGTTGTAACACAGGCAAGCGGCAGTCTGCTTACAAACCGCCGCTTGCCATGAACTATGAGATCTGCGTGAATGTAGAGTGCTGTTTGCGGTAGGTATCGTTGTCTTTTTCACTGAGTTGCTGTTCCGTCTGGGCCAGCTGGCGTTCCAGCTCTTTGATCCTGACCTCATTGGTCTCAGTACCCAGCTGCTGTTTCAGCTCCTGCTGTTTCTTTTTCAGCTTTTCGATTTCCCTGTCCACCTTGCCCGTATCACAGACCCAGCGCTCATCTTGACTGGCTTTCTTCTCCGGTCCATCGGGCCTTTTGGGATCAGGGGTGCCCTTTGGCGGCGCATCTGCCGCCCGCTCTGGGTCGTCGAAATGAATTTTTGGCTGGCCCTCCTCATCCTTGCCCATCCAGTAGCGGCCGGAGGGCTCCGACCGTTCCTCGGGGACGTATTCATCCATCAACGGTTTCGGCTGGCGGTCCTGGGAGTCCTCCTCGGGCTTCTGGACCTTGGGCGCGCCCTGCGTCTTCTCAGGAGCGGCCAGGGGGCGGATTGCTTCGTGGTTCAAACCAGAAATCGGCGTCATAAGACATTCCTCCTTAAAATATTATGCAGAAAATGAAACACTGGGTTCTGTTTCTGCCGGAACGGCTGAAACCTCTCCGGTTGGCGTATATATCACCGGCTCACTGGAAACCGGTTCCGCAGCCTCCACTGGCTGGCTGTTCTTCAGCGCCGCCTTCGCCGCCTCGCTGAGCTGCACCAGATCGGTTCCCTCGGGGCGGCCCGATTCTGTGCTTTCCTCAGCACGCTTGTGTTCCTCCCGGAGCTTTTCGATGGCGGCTTCCTGCTCCAGCTTGGCCTTTTCCTTCTCAGCCTTCGCCTCAGCCTTCATGCCCTCGTCCAGTTTCTCCTGGTACTTGACGGCCTTCTCGGTGCATTCGCCAGTATAGCCCAGCGCCCGTTTCATCTTCTCGGTGTCGCCTTCATCAGTGGCCTGGCGGTACACGCTCATGGGCGTACCCGCCAGCTTGATATTGGAGCTGGCGCCCAGGAGTCCATCCATCATCTGTACGTTCATGCTTGCGTCTCCTTTCTATGGCTAATTTTGCAAAAAGGTCTTTGCTTTTATCAGTATATAGAGCAAAGGACACCGTTTCAAGGCTCTTGTAATGAAATGCTATCTGGATGTCATGAAATGTTCTGTAAGATCACAATCTCGTCTCCCGCATCTGCTCGATCAAGGACAGCTTTCTCTGCCTGCTGACTGTCCAGGCGGACAACAAAAATTCCAGGCTGAACAGCGCCAGGATAAACAAGCTCATTTCAAGAATTGGGAATTGATAGGGCACGATTTCACCAGCGAAGGATTGTCTGCTGACCTTCCGGCACACCACCGCAATCGGAAGTCCGATCAGCAGGACAGCCAGGGCGGCAAAGGCCGCATAGCAGAGCCCTTCGCAAATGTTCATCCGACACAGTTGCATTCCAGTCAGGCCGACGGAGCGCAGGATGCTAACATACCTCCTCATAATCGTTCTATTTCAGGCGGGGTCAGTCCGCCGCCTTGATTCGCTCCACCAGAGACAGCCTTCTGGTATAGCGGACCGCACATACCGAGAACACCCCCTGCACCAGCAACAGTGCGGCCCCGAACAACAGCACCTGGAGCACCGGGAAATGATAGGTGAGCGTCCCGAACATACCGATCCGGTCGAATACCCGGCACACGGCCATACTGCACGCCGTCCCCAGGGTCAAGGTAATCAGCAGCGTAATCCCCACATAGTACAGGCACTCGAAGGACAGCATGTTGCTTAGCTGCCGGCCGCTCATGCCCACGGACTGGAACACGCCGAACTCCTGCTGGCGGGTGAGCAGATTGGTAATCAGGGTGTTGGCAAGGTTAATTAGAGAGAACACAAAGATAAAGACCAGGATGCCGTAGTCCCTTGTCAGCTCTCCCCGCAGGCCGCGCTCCAGCTCGGCGGACAGATCATCCAGTCCGGAGATTGCCACCCGCTGGTCGGACACGGCGCTGAACACCGCCCGCCGCAACTGATCGCTGTCCTGCTCCGTGTGGAGATTAACATAGCCGGTGAAGTCCGCAATCTCAGGGTAAAGGGCGGACAGCTCCTCCTCTGGCAGAATGAAGAAATGAGACGAGCTGCCGATCTGAACGTCCTGCACGATGCCCATGACGGTATAGGTCTTGGACTGTCCGTTGTAGCAGGAGACAGTGACGGTATCTCCCACCTGATAGCCGGTCCGGTAGATTTCTTTCAGCGCATTGCCTGCGGGACAGACCAGGATACCGTTTCCGCCCAGCAGCTGCCGGTAGTCCGCGGTTCCCTCCAAAACCCCGCCGTCCCCGTACATCTCCGCCATATCCTCCTGGGAAATGCCTCTGACAACAAAGGGCTCATGCTCGCTGTTGCCCGGAATGGCGCTGATGGCGGGGATCTCCACGCAGGTCAGGCTGTAGGCTGTAACATAATCTACGCCGGGTAGGGCGGCCAGCTCCTCACGCAGAGTTTGGCCCAGAGGATTCCCCTTTTGCATCTCCACAAATTCCCGGCCTGCGTGATCCTCATATTGCAGAAGATACTGGCTCCGGTCTCCAAACTGGGACTGGGCCATTTCCTTGACATCCACCGAGCTTGCGTAGGCGGAAACGCAGAGAAGAAGGATACCGGTCAGGCTCAGGGAGAGGGCGGTAACAAACGCCTTTTTCCGGTTCCGGGAGAAGTTCATCCAGGCCAGCCGGGGCATGGTCAGACGGCGGTGGAGCTGCCTGGAAACGCTGCGGCCCTGCTGCTGGGAATAGGCGGTGGTCCGGATGGCCTCAATGGCGGAGACCTTCCCTGCCATCGCCATGGGTTTTCTGGTGGCAACCAGGACAGTCCCATAGGTCAGGAGGGAAACCACCACCGCAGAGCGGATATTATCCCCCCAAGACCAGTAGCCGGGCAGGGCAATCAGCGCGATACCCGCAGCGCAGAACAGCCCCAGGGGGATAGCGATGGCGGTCAGGAAACGCCGCTCCCGCTTGACCACCCGTTTCAGTTGCTTGGGGGTGGTCCCCAGCACCTTCAGGCGGCCGTATTCCCGCAACTTGCCCATGACAGAGATGTAGAAGATGCTGTAGATTACAATGGCACAGACAATGGCAATTAGGGCCGCCGCAACGTAGACCTCCATCCCGTTCCCCAGGTAGAGGTCTACCATGCCAAAGTAATTGGAGCTGTAAAAGGTACGGTCCTCCGGAACTCCCATTTCCACAAAGAACCGCTCAATTTCCAGACGAAGCTGGCCGGGCTCCATTCCCTGGCTTCCGGCAAAGCGAAACCGCAGCTCATAGGGGGCGTTGTGGCCGTCCGCTTCCACCGCAGTCTCTGGAATCCAGACCGTGAAAATCCGGCTGTCGTTCTCCGCTTCCAAAATGCCTGTTACGGTATAGGTCTTCTCACCGTCTCCCAGATCCAGGGCCACCGTCTGACCAACCTCCCCTGAGAGGCCAAAATAACGGAAAAAGGCGCGTTCCACACACAGCTCATTCGGCCCCTGGGGATAGTGCCCGGTGACCTCGCCGTAGCCCATCAGGTCAATCATCTCCGGGCTGACAAAGCTGATGTTCAAAACGCTGTCCTCATAGCGGACGGTTCCGGCATCCACAGTATAGCCCCATTTTTCAAGCCTTCCAGAGTCCGCAAGCCGAATAGCCTCCTCCCGGGTCAGCCCGCCGCACCCGGCCTGATACTGCCCCAGGATACCGTCCAGAGTTTTCAGCTGCTGGGCAGAGTAGAGAAAGCAGAGAGTCCCCATAAGGCACACGGCCAGGGCGATGGTGAGGATGACAAAAACGCTCCGGCGCTTGTCGGCTTTGATGCTGCGGCGAGCCAGCTTTTTCTCCACCGCGCTGGTGTCATTTTCAAAAGGCCAAGTCATAATTTGCCACCCCCTCAGTCTACGATCCTGCCGTCTTCGATCCGCACAATGCGGTCGGCCAGCTGGGCAATCTCATTGTTGTGGGTAATCATCACGATGGTCTGGTTGAACTGGGTGCTGGTGCGCTTCAGCAGGCCCAGCACGTCGGCGCTGGTCTTGCTGTCCAGATTGCCGGTGGGTTCATCGGCTAGGACGATGGCCGGTTTCGTAATCAGGGCCCGCGCAATGGCGACCCGCTGCTGCTGTCCGCCGGAGAGGTTGTTGGGCATATTTTGCAGCTTATCCTCCAGAGCCAGCATGTGTACAATCTCGTCCATGAAGGTTTGGTCCACCGTGTCACCGTCCAGTTCCACGGGCAGGACGATGTTCTCATAGACGTTGAGAATGGGCACCAGATTGTAATTCTGGAAGATGAAGCCGATGTTGCGGCGGCGGAAGATGGTCAGCTCCTCGTCGTTCTTATTCGCCAGCTCGTCCCCCCGGACGATGACGCTGCCGGAGGTGGGGGTATCGAGGCCGCCCATCATATTCAGCAGGGTGGACTTGCCGCTGCCGGAGGTACCCACCACGGCCACAAACTCCCCCTGCTCCACCGAGAGGTTGACACCATCCAAGGCACGGGCGATGTTCGGCTCGCTGCCATACTGCTTTTTCAGGTCGATGGTCTGTAATACGTTCATTTTCATTTGCTCCTTTCACGGCTGTTCGCCTGTTACAGAGCGATTGTAAAATCCAAATGTCTCAGAAATGTCCGAATTGGAACTTTGAATGTGAATTTTTTGTGAACAGTTTACCACCGGGGCAGGAACACCGAAAACGCAGACCCGCGGCCGGGTTTTGAGGCCACCTGGATATAGCCGCCCTGCCGGGTGACGATCTCACGGGCCAGATACAGCCCGATACCTACCCCCGGCTGGTCGTGGACCTCCTCCTCACGGTAAAAACGCCGGAAGATGGCGGCCTGACGGCTCTCCGGGATGCCCTTGCCGGTGTCGGTCACATCCAGCTTGACATACATCTCCCACCGTTCCACGGATACGCTGATCTTCCCGCCCGCCGGGGTATACTTTACCGCGTTGTCCAGCAGGTTGAACAGGGCCTCCGCCGTCCACTTGCTGTCGTGGGACACCCGCAGGTCGTCAGGGCACTGTACCTTCACAGAGATGCCCTTTTGCTCCGCCCCGTAGACGATGCCGCTCATAGCCTGGGCCAGAGTGTCCAGCAGCGGCACGTCCTTCTTTTCCAGGGTGACCGCCCCGGTCTCCAGGCGGGAGGCTTTTCCCATGGACTGCACCAGAAATTCCAGCTTGTCCGTCTGACTGCGGATGCCCTGCAAGAACTCCCGCCGCTCCTGCTCGGTAACGGGCTTTGCCAGCAGGGTGTCTGTCACCATTTTCAGATTTGCCACCGGCGTTTTTACCTGATGGGAAATGTCTGACACCAGCGTTTGCAGCTCCCGCCGCTCCTCGTCCACCCTGCGCCGGTTTTCCTGGAGGATGTTATATAGCCGGGAGAGGCGGTAGCTGATGCGGGCGAAGATGGTCTCACGGTCTTCGGCTCTGGCCGGCTCTTGGCCGCCGCTGATCATGCTGTCCATAGTCTGGCACAGGTCGTTGGTGAAGCGGGACAGCCGCTTGGCGAAAAACAGCGTCAGGAGGAACATCCAAAAAAGAGCGCAGGCCGTCAACAGCGAACCGGCCAGCAGCACCCACCCCTGGCCCGTCATGGCGGAGAGGAGGAAGGAAAGAGCCAGCATGGAAATGGCCGCGCCGGCCTCTACCAGCAGAAACATGGTTTTGACGGGCATACGCCTCATTTCCGCTCACCTCCTGTCCATTGGTAGCCGATGCCGTAGATGGTTTTGATATAGGTGTCGCCCTCCGCCTCGATTTTGCCCCGGATGCGGCTGATGGAGGTGGTCAGGGTGTGCTCGTCCACAAATTTCTCATCTACATCCCACAGACGTTCCAGGAGCCTCTGCCGGGTCAGCACCTGGCGGGGATTTTTGCAGAACAGGTACAGCATTTTGTACTCCATGGAGGAGAGGGTGATCGGCTTTCCGTTCAGGGTGGCGGACTGTTCCGAGAAGTCCAGAAACAGCCTGCCGTCGTCGTAGAGATCCTTTGCCGGTCTGTGGTGCTCCAGCATGGCGAACATGGCGCGGATCTTCCGCTGCAGGGCCTCGATGGAGAAGGGCTTGGTGATATAGTCCACCGCCCCCGCCTCATAGCCTCGGAGTTGATCGCTCTCCTGGTCGTTGGCGGTGAGGAAGATCACCACCGTGTCCGGGTGCTCCGGCTTAATCAGCCCGCACAGGTCATAGCCGTTCCCGTCGGGCAGATTGATGTCCAGCAGAACCAGGTCATATTCTGTCTCGGCCAGCAGATTTTCGGCGGTCCTGGCATTCAGAGCGGGGGTGACATCCCAGCCGTCGGAGATCAGGTTATAGGCTAATGTTTTGTTCAAAAGGGCATCGTCCTCGACAATCAGTATCCGTTTCATGGCCCGTCCTCCTTTTGGTGATAAGGGCAGTATAACAGATAAATGTCCGCGAAATGTTACAGCGGGCTGTCTTTTTGAAAAAATTCTGCCTGAGCGATCCTATCCGCCCAGGCAGAAAATTGTTTCAGAACATACTCACCAGCCCGGCCAGCAGGAGCATGACAGCGGGCACAACATATTTTCGCGGGTGGTGCCAGAGGTCGCTTTCGATTTTCCATCCCCGAATGGGGCAGTACCACTCCAGCAGGACGGAGCCAACCGCACTCAGCAGAGCGAAGGCTGCCGCCGTCAAAGCATTGAGTGGGCCGATCCCGCCGAGTTGGATCTGCCAGCTGCACAGGAAAACGATGTCCGCCGCCAGATTGCACCCGAAAATGAACAGGCAATAGGGGACACAGAACGCCTTTCCCTGCCCCGGCAGGAACCGCACCGCCCGCTCCAGGGCCGGGTCGCAGGACAGCAGGATGCAGATGGGGGTGTTCAGGGAGAGGATGGCAAAGCCGATGGGCAGGACGAACCGGGCCTCCAGCTGCCCCAGCAGCGCCGGCAGGACACAGGCCACGCCCCACATAGCTGCGGTGTTGACCAGATAATTTTTGTGGGCCATCAGGTAGCGGAACAGATAACGCCACACAGAGTAGCGGCGGCAGACTTTGACCGTCCGCCTGTGGCTGGCTGGTTGGACATAAAAGGCATAGGCGTCTGTACGCCCCAGACGCAGAGGATAGAGACAGGACACGGCCACAACAGCGGCCAGGGCGCACAGAACGCTCCCCAAAATCTCTACCCAGCTCCAGCGGCCGACTGCCCAGACCACCGCCAACAGTCCGGCGGTTTTGGTGAGCAGCGTATAGGCCCCCAGGGCGACCACATAGGAAAACACCAGGGTTCGGCCCTCAAAGGGGAGCATAAGCATATTTTCCATGTTGGCCCGGTTGTCGTCAGAGGAGAGGGCCTGCCACATAACCCCGCCGGAGAAGGCGCCGGACATCAGGTACAGGATGAAGGGGGCGATCTCCACCTGGAGTCCGGAGATATGCAGTCCCCAAAAGACCACCATCTCCAGGAAGAGGGTCCGAATCAGCCGCTCATAGTTCACGCCAAACAGCTTTTTGGCCGTTACTTCAAAGCTCATTTTCATCATGCAGGGCCTCCCGAATGTTGGCGGCGTTGATTTCATCGTCCGCAAAGCTCCGCCGAATCTGCCCGTCCTCCAGTACCAGCACCCGGTCGGAGGTCAGGGTGATGCTCTCCAGGATGTGGGAGGAGAACAGGACCGTCCCGTACTCTTTGTACCCGGCAATCACCTGGTACAGGTACTCTGTGCTCTGGAAGTCCAGCCCGTTCACCGGCTCGTCCAGCAGGAGCAGTTCCGGCTTCAAGGCAAAGGCGGTGATTAAGAACGCTTTTTTCTTATTTCCGGTAGATAGATCCTTCAGCAACATATCGGTGTAGTCCTCGAAGTGAAAGCCTTGCACCAGTTCTGTCACGTCCGGCAATTTCGTTTTGTACGCCGCCGCCACATAGGACAGGTACTCCCGGAAGGTGAAATACTGGAAGGAGTTGTCCTCGGCAAAGACGGTGTACCGGCTGAGCTTGAAGCCCTTGTCCCGGAAGGAGGACGGCTGGCCGTTCAGGCGGATGCTGTCACAGCGGAAGCCCTCATGGAGACCGGACAGGGTTTTCAGAAAGGTGGTCTTTCCGGCCCCGTTCAGGCCGATCAGCCCCACCACCTCATGGGGCCGCAGCTGGAGGGAAAAGTCGGACAGCGCGTTTTTTCCCTCGATGTACCAGGCGCGGAGGTTTTGCAGCTCCAGGATGTTTCCACTCATGGTCAGCGCTCCCCCTTGTTGTTCTTCTCCTTCTTCCAGGAGGCCCAGGCGAAATACCCGAAGGCCGCCCCCATCAGGACATAGAGCCCGGCCCACTCCAGATTACCGGATACGCCGCTGACGACCGCCGCCGCCAGCCAGATCAGAGCCAGGATACCACGAATATAAGCATGACGCATAACAGTTTCCTCCTTGAAGCAATGCTTCCTTTGATGTATCTGCATCATAGCAGAAAACCGGGCGCTATGCGGGAGTGTCCGCAAACGGCAGGTTTTTGACCGTGAAAAGGGGCGCTTGCCCGCAGAGGGTAAGCGCCCGGTAAGCTAAAATTCCAAGGAAATATCGTATTCATCGTCGATCAGTACATAGTTCACCGCATATTTTCGGGCAAATTCCAGCATCCGTGCATTATCGGCAAGCACGCCCTCCATTGTGCAGCCATCATCATCCAAGCGATTTTCAATCACACTTGCGTATCCCTTTATATCGGAAAAATGATTTCTTATGTAGTTCTCGCTCATAATCAGGCAAACATATTTGATGTGGCCGAGATACTCCCCCTCAAAATCCTTTTTCCAGTCAAAAGGGATGTAGCACCCCTCGACGGTAAGGTTTTGCCTGTTCTCTATGGCGGTTTTGATTATTTCACGAACAATGGGCCATAAATATGCCGTGAGGTCAGCATCCGCGCTCAGTGGAGTAAGCTCCGTATGTCCGCTCCGAATCAGCCCCATTTTCAGATGGTCTATTGATAAGTATGGATATTTATATTTTTCGAGCAGCTTCTGAGCAAGAACTGTTTTTCCACTGTGTGATGCTCCCGCTATCAGAACGATCATTTTTCTTCGATCTCCTCTATTTTAATTTCTCTCGCCCTCCTTGTCTGTTCGATAAATCGGAAGTTAGTGAATCGGTAATAATTCCATATTTTTTGCCCGCTTTAGATTTATTTTAAGGTCGTCATATCCAAACGGCTTGCCATGTCCC